>CAZQYK010000130.1:0-2575 GCA_964597285.1 uncultured Spirochaetales bacterium | reverse complement strand
GCGCAGCACCACCGGGTCGACCACGCGCGCGAAGAGCGCGTGCACCGGCCGCATCAGCTGGTGGAAGAGGTAGAGCGGCAGCGCGACGACGCGCGACACGCCGAGCGGGTGCGCCGCCGCGAGCGCCTTCGGCAGCACCTCGCAGAAGACCAGCACCGTCACCGTCATCACGACGGTCGCAGCCGCGACGCCCCACTCGGGACCGAGCAGCGCGATCCCAATCGCCGACGCGACGGCGGCGCCGAGGATGTTCACGACGTTGTTGCCGAACAGGATCGTCACGAGCAGGCGCGAGGTCGACTGGAGCAGCGCGCGCGCGGCCGGCGCGATCGGCTCGATGTAGCCGTCGGCATCCGGCTCGAGGTCCGAGGGCCTCAGCCGCAGCAGCGCCGTCTCGCTGCTCGAGAAGAAGGCCGAGCCCACCAGACAGGCCAGGACCAGCAGGATCGCTTCCATTCGGGCGCACCTCCCGTCGCGCACCCCTGAGGTAGCCCATCGCGGGCGACGCGGGGCTACCCTGCGCCCGATGCGACCCCCGTTGCCCCGCTGCGCGCTCGCCGCGCTCGCGCTCGCGCTGGCCGCGTGCGCGACGAACCCGGTGACCGGCCGCCGCGAGCTGATCCTGATGTCGCCCGAGCGCGAGGCCGCGCTCGGCGCGCAGGCCGCCGCGCAGGTCGCCGAGCAGATCGGCATCGTCGACGAGCCGGAGCTCGCGGCCTACGTCGACGCGCTCGGCCAGCGGCTCGCCGCGCGCTCGCCGCGCACCGACGTCGCGTACCGCTTCGCGGTCGCCGACATGCCGGAGCCGAACGCCTTCGCGCTGCCGGGCGGCTGGATCTACGTCTCGCGCGGCCTGCTCGCGATCGCGAACTCCGAGGCCGAGCTCGCGAACGTGATCGGCCACGAGATCGGTCACGTGGCCGCGCGCCACTCGGCGCAGCGCGAGACGCGCAGCGTCGGCGTCGGCCTGCTGTCGGCGATCGGCGCCATCGCCGCCGGAGCGGCCGGCGGCGCCGACGCGGCGCAGGCCGCGTGGCAGCTCGGGCAGGTCGCCGGCGCCGGGCTGATCGCGTCGTACGGCCGCGACCAGGAGCGACAGGCCGACCGCGTCGGGCAGGAGCTCGCCGCCGGAACCGGCTGGGACCCCGCCGGCATGCCCGCATTCCTCGACACGCTCGGCCGCCACGCGACGCTCGCGACCGGCACGGAGCGGATGCCGACCTTCCTCGACTCGCACCCGCTCACGGGCGAGCGCGTCGAGACGACGCGCCGGCGCGCCGCCGAGCTCGCCGTCGCCGGCGCGCCGCCGATCGCCGCGGCGCGCGCCGATTTCCTCGCGCGCGTCGACGGCCTGCGCGTCGGCCCCGACCCCGGCGAAGGCGCGTTCGAGGACGCACTGTTCCGGCACCCCGGGCTCGGCTTCGCGCTGCGCTTCCCGGCCGGCTGGAAGACCGCGAACGCGCGCAGCGCCGTCGGCGCGCAGGCACCGAGCGACGACGCCGTGCTCGTGCTCGAGACGCAGGGCCCGAGCGGCGACCCGGAGGCCGCCGCCGCCGACTTCGCGCGCACGAACGGCGTGCGCCTGCAGGGCGGAGAGCGTCTCGCGATCGGCGGCTGGGCGGCGTATCGCGCGCGCGCTGCGGCGCGCACCCGGCAAGGCGACCTCGGCCTCGACCTCACCTGGGTCGCGCACCCCGCCGCGACCTTTCGGCTCGCCGGCCTGGCGAAGATCGATCGCTTCGACGCGCACGCGGCGTCGTTCGAGCGGAGCGGGCGCAGCCTGCGCCCTCTCGCCGCCGACGAGCGCGCGCGGATCACCGACCGCCGGCTGCGCGTCGTGCGCGCGCGCTCGGGCGAGACCCTCGCCGCGCTCTCGCGCCGCACCGGCAACGCGTGGAGCGTCGCGGAGACCGCCGTCGCGAACGCGCTCGACGCCGACGCGCCGCTCGCGTCCGGAACGTCGGTGAAGATCGCAGTCGACGTGCCGTACGCGGGGCCCGACGCGTAGCCAGGCGGCGGCGCCGCCCCTCAGTCGCCGAACGCGTCCTTGCCTGCCTTCAGGCCGACGCGAGCGGCGTCCCAGAAGCCGGTCGTGCCACGCTCGCGCCACTCGCGCGCGGCGTCGGCGACCGCGCCGAGCGCGACGTGGAAGAACGCGCTCCCGACCGAGACGCGCGCGACGCCGACCGACGCCAGCTCGGCGACGCTCGGCATGCCCGGCAGGCACAGCACGCTCAGCGGCCTGTCGACCGACGCGACGAGCGTGCGGATCTCGTCGAGGCTCGTGACGCTCGGCGCGAAGAGCACGTCGGCCCCGGCCTCCTGGAACGACTGGAGGCGCGCGACCGTGTCGGCGAGGTCGCGGCGGCCGCGGAAGTAGTTCTCGGCGCGCGCGGTGAGCACGAGGCCGGGCGCCCGGGCGGCGTCGGCCGCGGCCTCGACCCGGGCGCGCGCGCGGTCGGCCGGGTAGAGCGCGGCGCCGTCCCAGTCCTCGATCGAGCAGCCGGCGAGTCCGGCCGCGGCGGCGGCGCGAACCGTCTCGGCGACTGCCTCGGGCGCGTCGGCGAATCCGTTC
>CAZQYK010000129.1:0-3154 GCA_964597285.1 uncultured Spirochaetales bacterium | reverse complement strand
ACGACCGCCGTCGGCCGGCTCCCCTTCGGCCTGTCGGGCTCGCAGTCGACCCGCTACGTGCCGCTGGTCGCGCAGGGCCTGCTCGCGCTCTACCTCGCGGCGATGCGCCTGCGCCGCCCGCGCGCGCGCGCCGCGGCGGGCGCGTTCGCCGCGCTCGCGATGCTCGCCGCGACCTTCCCGATGCGCGAGCCGGAGGCGCGCTTCCTGCACCACCTGTCGCAGGGCAAGCGCGCGTGGATCGAGGCCTACCTCGCGACCGGCGACGTCGCCGCCGCCGACCGCGCGGCCGGGCTGCGCGTCTACCCCCGCTACGACCCGGCCGACCGGATCGACGAGAAGCTCGCCTACCTGTGCCGCCAGCGCCTGAGCTTCTTCGCCCACCGCGAGCCTCGAGCCTGCCCGCCGGCCGGCCGATGAGCCGGGCGATGCCGGGCTGGAAGCGGGCGATCGGAGCGGGGCTGGCCGCCGTGGGGCTCGCGGCGGCGGCCGACGACGGCGGCGCGGTCGACGCCGCGGACGCCGCGCGCGCGATCGCGCTCCAGCGCGAGGGCCTGCGCGCGACCGTCGCCGCGATGGACGCCGCGCCCGAGCTCTTCCCGCCCGAGCCGAGCCGCACGCTGCGGCTGCCGACGCCGGGCCAGCGCGAGCGCATCCTCGCGACCTGGGGCTCGTTCGGCGACCGCGTGCTGACCCTCGAGGCGCTCGCGCGCCGCCACGCCGACTTCGCCGACCCCGAGGACCCGCGCCGCCTCGAGCGCTTCGCGCTGCACCGGGCCGCGTTCCTCGCCGCGTACCGCTTCGCGATGGACTTCGTCGAGCGCGTCGAGCGCGACCCGGCGCTCGAGCGGCTGCTCGACGAGGCGCACCCCGAGGCCGGTCTGCCGACCGGCGCCTACTCGCGGCTCAAGCTGCGCTACCTCCACGTCGCGCGCGCGAGCGAGTTCGCTTCGCTCGAGGTGCTGCGGCGCGCGTGGGACGCCGAGGCGCTCGAGCCGCTCGCCGCCGGCGCCGCCGAGGACGCCGCGCGGATCTGGGAGCGCGGGCGCGGGTCGGGGCCGGCGATGACCGCCGCGAACGCGCTGCGCGTCGTGCAGCAGGCGGCCGGCGCGGCGTGGCTCCCGGTGCAGGAGCGCGTCGCGCGCTGGGCCGGCGACACGCGCGTGCGTCGCCGCGGCGACGCGCTCGTCTCACCCGAGCAGATCGCCGCGCTCGCCGAGCGGCTCGAGCCCGGCGACGTCCTGCTCGAGCGCCGCGAGTGGTATCTGACGAATGCCGGGATTCCCGGCTACTGGCCGCACGCGGCGCTCTACGTGGGCACGCCGGAGGAGCGCGAGGCCTTCTTCGCCGGGCCCGAGGTCGAGGCCTGGCTCGAGGGCCGCGGCGCCCGCTCGCTCGAGACGCTGCTGCGAGAGGCGAACCCGGAGGCCTACGCGCGCGGGCTGCGCGACGAGGACGGGCACCCGCGGCGCGTGCTCGAGGCGATCGCCGACGGCGTCCGCTTCACGAGCCTCGAGCACTCGGCGGCCGCCGACGCGGTCGCGGCGCTGCGCCCGCGCCTGTCGCGCGCGGAGCGCGCGGTGGCGCTGCTGCGCGCGTTCGCCTACGCCGGACGACCCTACGACTACGAGTTCGACTTCCTGACCGACGCGGCGCTCGTCTGCAGCGAGCTCGTCTACAAGGCCTACCGGCCGAACTCCGAGAGCCGCGGGCTCGACCTGCCGCTCGAGCCGATGGCCGGCCGCCTGATGATGACGCCGAACCAGATCGCCCGGCTGTGGGCCGAAGAGCGCGCCCGCGACGACCGCCAGCTCGACTTCGTCTGGATGCTCGACGGCGACGAGGGCGCGCGCGCCGCGCGGCCCGCCGACGCCGACACCTTCGCCGGGAGCTGGCGCCGGCCGAAGTGGCACATCGTCGTCGCGCGCTGACGCGTGCGCCATCCGTGCGAGAATGCCCGGGCGCGCCGAGCGTGTTCCTGCACGGCAATCCGACCTCGTCGTACGCGCGTGGCCGAACCAGCGCGAGGTCACCGTCGGAGCTGGAGAGCTAGACGCGGCCGGCTCGGCGCCGTCGCGCGAGCGCGAGCAGCATGCCGACGCCGGCGGCGAGGCCCGCCGCGGCCGACGGCTCCGGCACCACCGACGCGACCGGCGACGCGTTGCCGGCGTCGTCGAAGGCGCGGACCATCAGCGTCGTCGGCACGCCGAAGGGGCCCACCGACACCGCCTGCGCCGCGCCGTCGGCGCTGCCGGGCAGCGTCGCCTCTTGCGTGCCGGCGGCCCACGAGGGATTCCCGTGGACGCCGGCGAGCGAGCGCACCTCGTAGCTCGTCGATCCGCCGCAGCGGCCGTCGTCGCCGACGCCGGTCCACGTCAGGTCGGCGTCGCCGGCGACGCGCAGGTCGCGGATCGACGCCGGTCGCAGCGTGTCGCGGCCGTAGACTCCCGTACCCCACTCGTCGTGCAGCGCCTTGCGCCACTGTACCGACGGGCCGCCGAGCGCGTTCAGGCACGCGTCGCCGCCGACGTCCCAGACGTGCAGGTCGCCGAGCCGCGTCGGCACCACGACCTCGAGCTGGCCGTCGTCGTCGAGGTCGCCGACGAGCGGCGTCGCGACGACCCACTGACCGGTCAGCTTCGGGAAGCCCGGCGCCTCGAGCCCGGTGACGCCGTGGAACGCGTGCAGGTAGTAGCCGCCGCTGGTGACGAGGATCTCGGGCGCTCCGTCGACCCCGCCGTCGACGTCGGCGACCGCCGGGCCGGTGAAGAACTGCCAGTCCTCGAGCACGCGCGGGAACGCGGGCTTCTGCACGCCGGTCGTCGCGTCCCAGGCCGAGAGGTGGAAGTCGAAGGGCGCGAGCGCGCCGCCGCCGAGCGCGAAGGGCAGGATGCCGGCGCCGATCGTGCCGTTCAGGTACGAGAGCAGGCCGGCGCCCTCGAGGTCGGCGAACGCGCCGAACGCGACGTAGAAGATCGAGGGCTCGAAGCCGAGGCCGCCCTCGGGCGTCTCCTCGTCGCCATCGTCGCCCGCGCCGCCCGGCGTGCCGGCGACGCTGTTCATCAGCGCGAACTGCGTGCCGTCGTGGTCGAAGATCAGCGGCGGGCTGCCGAGCACGCCGATCGCGATCTCGAGCGTGCCGTCGCCGTCGATGTCG
>CAZQYK010000128.1:0-5556 GCA_964597285.1 uncultured Spirochaetales bacterium | reverse complement strand
ACCTTCGCCGAGCCGAACGCCGCCACGTAGACCTTCTGGTCGGCCAGGTCCGGGTGGCTCGACACCACCGCCTGGAGCGGCGTCGCGAGGCTGTGCGGGATCTGGCCGTCGATCAGCGCGTGGTTCGCGCCCGGATCGGTGTGGAGCTGCGCGTAGTCGATGTGCGAGTTCAGGTGGCGCGGCGTCACGGTCGGCCCGGCCGGGTCGAGCACCGAGACGCGCGACTCGGAGAGCCGGCCCTGCACCGTGCTGCCGGCGAAGGTCCCGGGGCCCTCGAAGCGCACTTGGTTCGGCGACTCGGTGTTCGTGACGTAGAGCTTCCCGGTCACCGGGTTGAGCGCCATGTTGAACAGGATCGTTCCGACCTGTGGGAAGATCGTGCCGGCGGCGAGCGTGTTCGCGTTCATCGCGAAGACGTCGCGGTCGGGCAGCGAGAGCTCGACCGCGGCGTTCCAGGTGCAGCCGATCGCGTCGACCCAGCTCGCGCCGTCGAACTTGACGATCAGGCCGGTCTGCGGCGCCGGGTCGCCGCCGACGCCGGGGGCGTTCGTGCCGGGGCCGGGCACGCCCTGCCCGACGCCGCCTCCGCCGCAGCTCGTGACGAAGCTGTTCGGCACCGAGGGCTCCGGGATCGCGGTCGTCTGGTTTCCCGAGTGGAACGCGGCGACGTAGACGGTGGTGCCGTCGGTCGCGAGGGCGCGCGGGGTGTCGGCGAAGAAGGTCTTGATCTGCACGGGCAGGCCGCCGAGCGCCGCGCCCGGGCTCGCCGCGTCGAACACCCAGACGTCGGCGCGCCCGATGCCCTCGGTCGTCAGCTGCGGGTCGCCGGCGCCCGGCACGGCGGCGATCGACGCGTGGGTGCGGTGCTGGCCGCGGTGCGCGGTGGAGATGAACGCCCGCAGCGGGCTCCCGGCGAAGACGATGTCGCGCGGCTCGTCGCCGACGAGCAGCGTGCGCACGACGCGCGGCGGCGAGCTCGCGACGTCGACGATGCTGACGCTGTCGGACAGGTGGTTGACGACCCAGACCTCGGCGTCGCTGCGCGCGGCGACCGCGACCGGCTCGAGGCCGACCGGGACGCTCGCGATCGAGGTCAGCATGCCGTCGCCGCCGACGTCGAAGATCTCGAGATGGCCGTCGGGGGTGTTCGCGACGAAGAGCTTCTGGCCGTTCGGCGACAGCGCCACCGGGCGCACCGGACCGCTCTCGAACAGCAGGTACGAGGGCTGCGCGAGCGAGGGGCACGGTGTGAACAGCGCGAGCGTGACGAGCAACGCGCCGAGGCGCTCGGGGAGCGACAGCAGCATGGGGTCTCCGGCGCGGCCGGCCCGAGGCCGGGCGAGAACGATCGGGGCCATCCTACCCCCACGGGCCGGTAGTTTGTGTCTCCATCGTGTGTGGCGACCGGATCCCGGCGGCTATTTACCGATTATAGGACCGTAGAATAGGTGCCGGCTCTCGAAGGTCGGGTCGCCAATGGCCCCGATTATCCATCCAATCGGCCGACTTCCAGCGCCGATTTTCTACAGTCATTAAATAGGGATTTGTTGATCCGCGCCGCGATCGCTCCTAGACTCACAGCTCCCTCGGGCGAATCGCGTAGACTTCGGGCGGCGCCCCGCCCCCGCGAGCCGAGCGCCCGACCGGAGCCGACCGAACCCCCTCTCACCCTGATCTCGGCCCGATCACCCCGGGTCGACTCGGGAGGCGTCATGGCATCCCCCGCACGTTCCGCAGCGCCCGCGTCGTGGAAGGACGCGCTGGTCGGACACGTCGAGCCCGGCTGGGCCGACGAGATCGACCAGTTCGAGAACCAGCTCGAGCTGCGCAAGCGCGGCAAGCTCGAGGAGAAGGTGTTCGCGGAGACGCGCCTGCGCCGCGGCGTGTACGGGCAGCGCTACGACAACGGCAAGCGCCACGACGGCATCGCCGAGCGCCCGCTCGCGTTCGACGCGAGGCCGACCAAGGGCCCCGACACGCTCTGGGACGCGCCCGGGATGCAGCGCATCAAGATCCCCTTCGGCGGCGTGTCGCCGGATCAGCTCGACGAGCTGGCCGCGCTCTCCGAGGAGTACTCGGACGCGATCCTCCACGTCACGACGCGCCAGGACGTGCAGCTGCACTTCGTGCACATCGAGGACACGCCCGACCTGATGCGGCGCCTCGCGGCGGTCGGCATCACGACGCGCGAGGCCTGCGGCAACTCGGTGCGCAACGTCACCGCGTGCCCGCTCGCCGGGGTGTGCAAGACCGAGCCCTTCGACGTCTCGCCCTACGCCGCCGCGCTGATGCGCTTCCTGCTCGGGCACCCCGACGTGCAGGACTTCGGCCGCAAGTTCAAGCCGGCCTTCTCGGGCTGCGAGCACGAGGCCTGCGGGCTCGTGCAGCTGCACGACGCCGGCTTCGTCGCGCGCGTCGTCGACGGAAAGCGCGGGTTCAAGGTCGTCGTCGGCGGCGGGCTCGGCGCCGTGCCGCACCAGGCGAAGGTGCTCTCCGAGTTCACGCCCGAGGAGGAGCTGCTGCCGGAGATCCAGGCGGTGGCGCGCGTGTTCGCGCGACTCGGCGAGAAGCAGAACCGCGGCCGCGCGCGCATCAAGTTCCTGGTGCAGAAGCTCGGCATCGAGGAGTTCCGCCGGCTCGTCGCCGAGGAGCGCAAGGCGCTGCCGCACGACGAGCGCCACACGGCCTTCCTGCGCGCGATGCCGCACACGCAGGGAGAGGCGCCGCGCGCCGGCGGCGCGATCCCGCAGGACGGGCGCGCCGAGGGCTTCGAGGAGTGGCTGGCGACCAACGTCAGCCCGCAGCGCCAGGACGGCTACTCGGTGGTGATGCTGAACCTGCCGCTCGGCGACCTCACCGCCGACCAGGCGCGCGGGCTCTCGGACCTCGCGCGCGAGTACGTCGGCGACAACCTGCGCACGACGGTCGAGCAGAACGTCGCGCTGCGATTCGTGTCGGACGCCGACCTCCCGGCGCTGCACCGCGCCCTCGCGGCGCTCGGGCTCGCCGCGCCCGGCGCGACGACGATCGTCGACGTCACGACCTGCCCCGGCACCGACACCTGCAAGCTCGGCATCTCGGCGAGCCGCGGGCTCGGCGCCGAGCTGCGCCACCGGCTGGTCGCGAAGTCGGCGTCGCTGCCCGAGGCGGTGAAGAGCCTGAAGATCAAGATCTCGGGCTGCTTCAACAGCTGCGGCCAGCACCACGTCGCCGACATCGGCTTCTACGGCAACAGCCGCAAGATCGACGGGCGCACCGTGCCGCACTTCCAGGTGATCCTCGGCGGGCAGTGGACGCACAACGCCGCGAGCTACGGGCTCGCGGTGGGCTCGGTGCCGAGCAAGGCGATCCCGCAGGCCGTCGACGCGCTGACCGACGCCTATGCGCACGGCCGCGAGAGCGGCGAGACCTTCCAGGCCTGGATCGGGCGCATGGGCAAGCGCAACGTCAAGGAGCTGATCAAGCCCTTCATGGCCGTCGCGCCCTACGCCGAGGACCCGTCCTTCTACAGCGACTGGAGCGACGTGCGCGAGTTCACGATCGGCGATCTCGGCGTCGGCGAGTGCGCCGGCGAGGTCGTGTCGCTCTTTGGCATCGAGGTCGTCCGGGCCGAGAGCCAGGCCTTCGACGCCCAGGTCACGCTCGACGAGGGCGACCCGGAGACCGCCGAGGAGATGGCCTACGCGGCGATGCTCTCGGCCGCGCGCGCGCTCGTGCGCACCGAGTACATCGACGTCACCGAGCGGCCCGACGACGTCGTCGGTGAGTGGAAGACGCGCTTCTTCGACAGCGAGCGCTTCTTCGACCGCTTCGCGAAGGGCACCTTCGGGCGCTACCTGCTCGACCGCCACGCCGCCGGCGCGCCGTCGCCGGTGAGCGCCGAGGCGGCGTCGCAGCGCATCGAGGAGGCGCAGCTCTTCATCGAGGCCGCGCACGCCTGCGAGGCGCGCGAGAGCGCGGCGCGCACGGCGCCGCCGGTGCCGGGCGCGCCCGAGGACGCCGCCGGTGCGCCGGCCGAGGCCTGAGCGGCCGCGCGCGATCTGCCAAGGATGGAGACCATGAACCCTCGACGCATCGCGATCAAGCTCTTCACGACGCGCAACGTCGGCGTGCACGAGCTGAGCCCCTTCATCGGGGTGTTCCACCGCTTCATCCAGCAGGCCTCCGTGCCGGGCCTGCTGATCGACGTCGCCGACTACGCGCACGTGCCCGACGGGCCGGGCGTGATCCTGATCGGGCACGACGTCGACTACGGCATCGACCGCGTCGGCGGCCGGTCGGGCCTGCTGGCGACGCGCAAGCGCGCCGGCGACCTCGCGCTGCCGGAGCTCTTCCGCGACACGCTGGCGATGGCAGTCGCGACCGCGCGCGCGATCGAGGACGACGACGACGCGGACCTCGAGTTCGCCGGCGACGAGATCCTCGTCACCTTCCCCGATCGGCTGGCGCTGCCGAACACCGCCGAGGCCGGCGAGGCGGCGACGAAGGAGCTCGAGCCGGTCGCGCGCGAGATCTTCGGCGACGGCGCGCGCGTCACGGCCGAGCCGCCCGAGGACCCGCGCCGCATGCTGGCGCTGCGCGTCGAGACCGGCGGCGCCGACTGGAAGGTCGTGCACGCGGCGCTGGAGGCGCACTGATGGACGCGCAGAGCCCGTGGGACATCAGTGTCGAGGACCTGAGGAAGCTGCGCGACGAGGGCGCCGACTTCGTGCTCGTCGACGTGCGCGAGCCGAAGGAGTACGAGACGAGCCAGATCGGCGGGCAGCTGATCCCGCTCGGCCAGCTCGAGCAGCGACTCGACGAGATCGACCGCGACGCGCACGTGGTCGTGCACTGCCGCAGCGGCGGCCGCAGCGCGAAGGCGGTGCAGGTGCTGCGCGCCGCCGGATTCTCGAACGCGTGGAACGTGAACGGCGGCCTGCTGGCCTGGATCGAGCGCATCGATCCGAGCCAGCCCTCCTGCTGAGCGCAAGCGAGCGAAGCGAGCGCGCAGCGAGGCGTAGCCGAGCGGAGTCGAACAGTGGCCTCGACGTTCGCGAAACTACGGAGTCCGCACTGCGGATTCCTTCACAGGCTCTGAGCCCGACGTCCGCGGTGGGCGACGAGCGGCTGCGCGACGCCCTGGCGGCGATCGACGCCGCGAACGCCGGCGACCCGAACACGATCGTCGTGCGCGGCGAGCGGCGGCCGAAGGAGCTCGCGCACGCCGAGCTCGTGTCGGAGTGGATCGCGCGGCTCGCCCCCGACGCGAGCGAGGCGCTTCGGATCGCGGCCCGCGCGCACCACCTGCGGCGCTGGACGATCCCGCGCGGCGACTACGCCGAGGGACGCGAGGGCTACCTGCGCTGGCGTCGCGCGCTCCAGGAGCGCCACGCCGAGGAGACGGCGGCGATCCTCGCCGCGCACGGCTACGACGACGCGACGATCCGCCGCGTCGCCGACCTGCTGCACAAGCGCGGCCTCGCCCGCGGCGAGCCCGAGGCGCAGGCGCTCGAGGACGCGCTGTGCCTCGTGTTCCTCGAGACGCAGTACCGCGAGATCGCCGAGCGCCTCGAG
>CAZQYK010000127.1:0-3271 GCA_964597285.1 uncultured Spirochaetales bacterium | reverse complement strand
GGCCGGCGCCGGGCTGCGCGTGACGCCCGGGCACAAGATCCTGGCGCCGGCGCCGCCGGGCCGCGAGCCGCAGGACCTGTTCGACGCCGCGCGCCGGATCATGACGAGTCTGGCGGGATGATCGCTGTGGTAGCGTGGCTCCGGTGACGCAGACCCACCTCACCTTCTGCCGCATCTGCGAGGCGACCTGCGGGCTGCGCGTCGAGACCGAGGCGAAGCGCGTCGTCTCGATCGCGCCCGACCCCGATCACGTCGTGAGCCGCGGCTATGCGTGCGTCAAGGGCACGCGCTATGCGGCGACGCAGCACAGCCCCGACCGGATCCTGCGCCCGCAGAGGCGCGTGGGCCCGCCGGGCGACGGCGCGCGCTGGGTCGAGATCTCGTGGCGCCAGGCGCTGCGCGAGATCGCCGCGGGCGTCCGCGCGCAGATCGCCGCGCGCGGGCCGCAGGCGGTCGGCCACTTCCTCGGCTCGGCCGGCGGCGCGAACGTGCTCGCGCCGCTCTTCCGCAACGCGCTCTTCGAGGCGATCGGCTCGCGGCGCATGTACGGCACCGGCACCTGCGACACGATGAACAAGTTCCGCGTCAACGAGGACATGTACGGCTCGCCGATGCGGCTCGCGCACCCCGACGTCGACCGCACGAGCTTCCTGATGGTGCTCGGCGCGAACCCCGCCGTGTCGGGCAACACGCTCTACCACCTGCCGCGCGCGCTCGAGCGCTTCAAGGCCGTGGTGGCGCGCGGCGGGCGTGTCGTGTTCGTGAACCCGCGCCGCGTCGAGAGCGCGCGCGCCGGCGAGCACCTGTTCATCCGGCCCGACACGGATCTCTTCTTCCTCGCCGCGTTCTGCCGCGAGCGGATCCGGCTCGGCGTCGACCGCGGCCGGATCGGGCGCACGATGCGCGGCTTCGACGCGCTCGCGCGCGCCATCGAGCCGTGGACGCCGGAGCGCCAGGCGGAGGTCACCGGCGTGCCGGCCGAGACGCTGCGCGAGCTCGCGCGCGCGCACGCGGTCGCCGACGGCGCGGCGCTGTACATGGCCACCGGCGTCAACCAGGGCCGCAGCGGGACGCTCTGCTTCTGGCTGCTCGAGGCGATCAACGCCGCGTCCGGGAACCTCGACCGCCGCGGCGGCACGCTGATGGGCCGCGGCCTCTTCGACATGGCGGCGGAGGTCGCGCGCCAGCCGCTGATGCGCCTGCACTCCGCGCGCGCCGACGGCCTGCCGACGGTGTCGGGCCAGCAGCCGGCCGGCATGCTCGCCGACGACGTGCTCTCGGGCGAGGTCACCGCGCTGGTCGTCGAGGCGAGCAACCCGCTGCTCGCGGTCGGCAACCCGAGCGGCCGCCTCGACCGCGCGCTCGCGCGCCTCGAGCTGCTCGTCAGCATCGACCACTTCCGCAACGAGACCGGGAGCCTCGCGCACTACGTGCTTCCGGCGACGACCTGGCTCGAGCGGCCCGAGATCCCGTACGCGCTCCAGAGCTTCGCCGGCTGCACGCCGACGCCGTACATGATCTACGCCGACGCGGTGCTCGAGCCGCCGCCCGGAGTGCGGCCGGAGTGGTGGATCTACGCGAGCCTCGCGCGCGAGCTCGGCGTGACGCTCTTCGGCAGCCGGCTCGCGAGCGGCGCCGCGAAGGCCGCCGCGCTCCTGGCCGACTCGCCGCTGCGGCGCTGGGTCGACGTCCCGGGCCTGCTGATCGACGGCATGCTGCGCAAGGGCGGCCTGCCCGGGCGCAAGCGCATGGCGCGCGACCATCCGCACGGGCTGCTGCTGCCCGAGCAGGAGGGCGGCGACTTCCTCGGCACCGAGCGCGTGCTCACCGCCGACGGCCTCGTCGACCTCGCGCCGGCGGCGATCGCCGAGCGCTTCGACGCGGTCGCCGACTCGCTCTACGACGACGAGCTCCGCATCGCCGACCGGATGAAGCTGATCGGCAAGCGCGAGATGCGGCGCCTGAACACCTCGTCGTCGAACTCGAGCGCGCTCGTGCGCGAGACGACGAACTACGCCTACCTGTGCGCGGCCGACGCGGCGCGCATCGGCGTCGCCGACGGCGAGCTCGTCGACGTCGAGTCGGCGCACGGCCGCGTCCGGATCCCGGTGCGGATCAGCGACGACCTGATGCCGCGCACCGTCGCGATCCCGCAGTGCTGGGGCCACGAGAAGGCAGACGGCCTCTCGCACGCGCGGCGCCACCCCGGCGTCAACTCGAACCACCTCGCCGGCGACGGGAAGGAGCACGTCGAGCCGCTGTCCGGGATGTCGCACCTCTCCGGAATCGTCGTCGACGTGCGGCGGGCGGAGGCAGGGGCCCCGGGCTAGGGCACCACCGTCGCCGCGACCCAGTCGAGCACCGCGTCGAAGTAGAGGCCGGCGTTCCACATCGGGTTCATGTCGTGGCCGCCGCCGGGCAGGACGTAGGCGTCGATCGACGGGACGTTCGGGCCGAGGAAGGGCGCCTCGTACGCGATCAGCGCCTGCTCGCTCGAGCAGTCGGCGCCGCCGAGCGCCGGGCCGCAGAAGAGCGCGTCGTGGCTGCCGACGGTCAGGAAGACCGGCACGCGGATGTCGAGCGGCTCGGCGAGGATCAGCTGGTAGGTGCCGATCTCGAAGCTGGTGACGGTGCCCTTCGTCGCCTCGTCGGCGGCGACGACGGCCGGGTCGACCGGCCCGGGCGCGTAGAACGCGACGTAGCGCGTGCCCGGCATCGTCGTCAGGTAGCCGGGATCGAGCAGCGGGCCGTCGGCGAAGTGCGGGTCGACCGCGGCCGGGTAGACGTTCGCGGCGACGTTGAGCGGCGCGTTCACCTGCGTCAGGCCGTGCGTCGCGCCGGTCAGCACGACCGCGTCGACGTCGTCGTGGCGCGTGGCCTCGAACCACGTGGTCCAGCTCCCGTAGGAGTGGCCGACGAGCACGACGCGGTCGAACGTGCCTCCGCCGGCGTCCGGGACCGCGCCGGCGCGGATCGCCTGCACGAGGCCGTGCACGGTGTGGGCGTTCGTGTCGATCGTGACCTGCGCCGACAGCGGGTGCGAGCTCTGGCCGGCGCCGAGGCGGTCGATCGCGAGCGTCGAGAAGCCGCGCGCCTGCGCCGCCGCGACGAAGGAGTAGCGCGCCGTGGCGCTCGTCGGGTCGGGGACGTCCCAGTAGCGGTGGTCGTAGGTGATGCCGTGGATGAAGACGAGCAGCGTCTCGGCGACCGCCGGCGGCGCCGGGTCGTCGGGATGACACAGCTTCGCGTAGAGCTGCTGGTCGGCCGGCTC
>CAZQYK010000126.1:0-4437 GCA_964597285.1 uncultured Spirochaetales bacterium | reverse complement strand
CGCGGCGAGCGCCAGCGCCGCGAGGAAGGCGCGTGCGCGTCGTGTCACCCCGGACATCACCTCCCGAGCCTAACCGAGCCGCCGCGGCGCTGCCGGGCCGACGCGGCGCGAGAGCGCGAGGCACGCGACCAGGCCGAGCGGCGCGGCGAGGAGCAGGCCGCTCACCGGAAGCAGCGGCCGCGCGCCGAACCACGCGAGCGGCGGCGGCGGCGCCGGCACCAGCACCCGCGCCGGACCGGGCGCAGTGCGCACGAGGCCGGCTTCGGTCAGCGAGAAGCGCGCGTCGCCGTGCGACGCCTCGCGCTCGCCCGCCGCGCCGAAGCGGCGCCACGCGTCGGGGTCGTCGCGCAGCGCGACGCGCTCGCCCGACGCGGTGTACGCCGCGACGCGCCCGTCGGCGAACGCGAGCTCGACGCGTCCGCCGTCGGCGCGCAGCCGGAACGCGCCCGGCGCCTCGACGCGCCACGCGCGGCGCGGCGCGCCGTCGGCCGCGTAGGCCTGCACCTCGCGCCCGTCGACGCCGACGAAGAGCGTGCCGTCGTCGCCGACGGCGAGCCCCGAAGGCGCGACGAACCACGGCCGCGCGTGCGTCGCGGCGCGGAACTGGCCCGCGGCCCACGCGCCGACGACGAGCGCCGCGAGCGCGAGCAGCCCGCAGACCAGCGCCAGCGCGCGACGGGGCGACGACACGGCGCGAGCATAGCGGCGGCCGCGATCGCGGCCGCGGAGACTAGAGGCGCTGCCCCGCCCGCTCGAGCACCCACTCCGCGTACAGGTGCAGCCGGTGGTCGGCGCGGCCGGCGACGTGCTCGGCGTGGCGCGCGCGCGCGAGCGGGTGGGCCGGCGCCGCGTCGAAGGGCGGTCGGCCCTCGGCGATCCAGCGGCCGACCGGGATCCCGAAGCCCTTCTTCGGACGGTCGAGCACGTCATCGGGCAGGAAGCCGCGCAGCGCCTCCTTCAGGATCCACTTCGTCCTGCGGCCGCGCAGCTTGAAGCGCGCCGGGATGCGCCGCACCAGGTCGACGATCTCGACGTCGAGCAGCGGTGCACGCACTTCGAGCCCGTGCAGCATGCTCGCGCGGTCGACCTTCGTCAGGATGTCGTCCTGGAGGTAGAGGCGCGTGTAGAACTGGAGCGTGCGGTCGACGTCGCCGAGTCCGGGCGCGCTCTCCCAGGCCGCGATCGCCTCCTCGTAGAGCTCCTCGGGATCGACCTCGCCGCCGAGGCGCTCTGCGACGTCGCGCGGCTCGAGCGGACCCATCCACACCGCGTTCCACAGCGCCGGTGCGTACGAGAGCCCGCGCAGCGCGCGCTCGACCTTGAATCCGAAGCTCAGGTTGCGGTGCGACACGGGCAGGCGCGCCGCGAGGAGCCGGATCGCGCGGTGCAGCGGCCGCGGAACGCAGCGCGCGTAGAGACGCGCCGATGCGAGCGCGCGGAAGGGATCGTAGCCGGCGAAGAGCTCGTCGCCGCCATCGCCCGACAGCGCGACGGTGACCTCGCGCCGCGCCGTCTCGCACAGGATGCTCGTCGGGAGCAGCGACGGGTCGGCGAAGGGCTCGTCGAGCCGCGCGGCGATCTCCGGCCACGCGCGCGCCGCGCGCGCGGCGGTGAACAGGCGGCTCGTGTGGCGGCTTCCGACCCAGCTCGCCGCGCGCTCGGCGCACGCGGTCTCGTCGAAGCTCGCATCCTCGAAGCCCATCGAGAAGCTGCACAGGTCGCCGGGCTTCGACGCGCGCGCCGCGGCCCACGCGATCGCGCTCGAGTCGATGCCGCCCGAGAGGAACACGCCCACGGGCACGTCGGCGACGAGCCGGCGCGCGACCGCCCGCTCGAGGCGTTCGCGCAGCGGCTCGGCGAACGCGGCGCGCGCGTCGCCGCCGCGCGGCTCCTCGGGCTCGAGCCGGAACTCCCACCAGCGGCGCACGCGCGGGCTGCCCCCGAGCTCGACGTGCAGCTCACAGCCGGCTGGGAGCTTGTGGACGTCGCGCCAGATCGTGTGCGGGGCCGGCGCGTAGCCGTACGCGAAGAGCTTGCGCAGGCCCGTCGTCGACGGCTCGCGCCCGACGGCGGGATGGAGGCGCAGCGCCGATGCCTCGGACGCGAACGCGAACACGCCCGACGCGTGAGCCCAGTAGAGCGGCTTCTTCCCGAAGCGGTCGCGCGCGAGCCACAGGCGGCCGCGCGCGCGGTCGAGCAGCGCGAAGGCCCACATGCCGTTGAGCCGCTCGAGCAGCGCCCCTCCCCACTCGCGGAAGCCGTGCAGCAGGACCTCGGTGTCGGAGTGGTGGCTCGCGAAGCGGTGGCCGCGCGCCTCGAGCGCCTCGCGCAGCTCCTCGTGGTTGTAGATCTCGCCGTTGAACACGACGCCGAGCGCGCCGTCGGCGGTCCACATCGGCTGCGAGCCACCCGCGAGGTCGAGCACCGCGAGGCGCCGGTGGCCGAGGTGGATCGGCCGCTCGGGGTCCGACCACAAGTTCTCGGCGTCGGGGCCGCGATGCGCGAGCGCGCGCGTCATGCGCGCGACGGGCTCCGGTCCGCCCCCGAGCGTGCCGGCGATACCGCACATCAGCGCGCGTCCGTCCGCAGGTTGATCGCGCGCTGGATCGCGTAGGGCCGCCGCGCCTGCGACTCGTAGTAGGTGCGCACTAGCAGCTCCGCGAGCAGGCCCATCAACATGCTCAGCACGCCGGTGATGAAGGCCATCACCGAGAGCAGCGGCAGCGGCGTCTGGATGAACGACACGTCGTCGACGAACTTGCGATAGAAGGCCCAGGCCGCCGATACGAACGAGATGCCCCAGCTCACCAGGCCGAATCCGCCGAACACGTACATCGGCCGCGTCTCGTAGCGACCCAGGAACTGCACGACGAGGAGGTCCAGCAGCACCTTCGCGATGCGCTCGAAGCCGTAGTGCGAGCGGCCGTGGACGCGCGGGCGGTGGTTTACCGGAATCTCGGTCACGCGCGCGCCATGCCAGCTGGCGTAGATCGGCACGAAGCGGTGCATCTCGCCGTACAGGCGCAGCGGCTCGACCATGTCGCGCCGGTAGGCCTTCAGCGAGCAGCCGTAGTCGCGCAGCCGCACGCCGGTGACGCGCGAGATCAGCGCGTTCGCGAGGCGCGAGACCCAGACGCGGCGGCGCGCGTCGCGCCGCTCGCGGCGCCAGCCCGACACGACGTCGTAGCCGCGCGCGAGCTCGTCGAGCAGGCGCGGGATGTCGGCCGGGTCGTTCTGGCCGTCGCCGTCCAGCACGACGATCACGTCGCCGCGCGCGTGCTCGATGCCGGCCATCATCGCCGCGGTCTGGCCGAAGTTGCGGCGGAAGCGGAGCACGACGACGTCGGGGTCGCTGGCGGCGAGGCCGGCCAGGATCTCGGGGCTGCGGTCGGTCGAGCCGTCGTCGACGAAGAGGATCTCGTAGTCGCCCTCCATGCCGAGCAGCGCCTCGGCCAGCTCCTTGCAGAGCGGCAGCAGGTTCTCCTGCTCGTTGTAGACGGGGATCACGACGGACAGCACGGCAGCGACCTCGGGAGCTGCATCGGCCGGAGGGGCCCTTCGGTTGAGTGAAGCCGCTACAGCTAGACCCCCGAAGAACCGATGCTTTCCCGCATGGTGGACCGGGCCGATCGCGCGGCGCCGCTCGCGCTCGCGGCGCTCGCGGCGGCGGTCGCCGCCGCCGGCCTCTGGCCCGAGCACCTGCCGACCCACGACGGGCCGCAGCACGTCTTCGCGATCCACGTCGCGAACCACCTCGACGAGCCGGGGCGCGGCTGGAGCGACTGGCTCGAGCGCGCCCATCCGATCACCGGGCTCGGCTTCCAGGCCCTATTCGGGCCGCTCGACCTCTGGCTGCCGTGGCCGCTCGCGCACCGCATCGCGGTCGCGGCCCTCGGCGTCGCGTGGGTGCTCGGCGCGTACGCGCTCGCGCGCGCGCTGCAGCCCGAGCGCGCGTGGCTCGGCGTCGCGCTCGGCGGCGCCGCCTACTCGTGGGCCTTCTACATGGGCTTCTACTCGTTCCACGCGGCCGGCGCGCTCGGCCTCGCCGTGCTCGCGTTCGCGTTCGGGCGCCGCGACGACGCGCCGCGCGACGCGCTCTGGCTCGCGCTCGGCCTCGGCGTCGTCGCGCTGATGCACGTCGTCACGGCCTTCGTCGTCGGCGTGCCGATCGCGGCGCTCTTGTGGGGGCGCGCGGCGCCGGGCGCGCGGGCGCGGGCGTGCGCGCGGATCGCACTCGTCGCCGCGCCGGCGGCCGCGATTGCGCTCGTGCTGCTCTCGGTCGGCTTCGAGCGGCTCGCGCTGTGGAACGCGCACGCGGCACCTTCGGCGCCGATCGCGCCGGCGCCTTGGTGGACGCTCGGCAAGTGCTTCGTCGGCGGTCCGGCGTGGCGCGCGTGGCCGCTGACGGCGCTCGCCGCCGTGTCGCTCGCGCTGTTC
>CAZQYK010000125.1:0-3330 GCA_964597285.1 uncultured Spirochaetales bacterium | reverse complement strand
CGTCGGCGCGCTCTACGTGCGGCGGGGCCCGCCGCGCCTGCGGCTCGAGCCGTTGCTGCACGGCGGCGGCCACGAGCGCGGGCTGCGCTCGGGGACGCTGCCGGTGGCGCTGATCGTCGGCTTCGCGCGCGCGGTGGCGCTGTGCCTCGAGGACCTCGACGCCGAGGCGGGGCGACAGCGCGCGCTGCGCGATCGGCTGTGGGAGGGGCTGCGCGAGCGCGTGCCTGGAGTGGTGCGCAACGGGCCGGCCGAGCGCCGGCTGCCGGGCAACCTGAACGTGTCCTTCGAGGGCGTCGCCGCCGACGCGCTGCTGTCGCGGCTGCGCGACGTTGCGCTCTCGACCGGCTCCGCGTGCGCCTCGGCGCGCGGCGAGCCGAGCCACGTGCTGCGCGCGCTCGGCCACCCGCCCGAGCGGGTGCGCGGCGCGCTGCGCTTCGGCGTCGGCCGCGCGAACACCGCCGAGGAGATCGACACCGTCGTGCGGCGCGTCGCCGAGGAGGTGGCCGCCGAGCGCGCCGCGGCGCCGGGCGGCCCCGGCGGTCCGCTGCGGGCCAGAGGGGGCTAGCCGTCGCGGCGCATGCGCCGGGGCCGCGCTCGCGGACCGGCGCTACCCTCCCCGGCCCACGGGCACCCGAGCGTGCACTCCCTCGAGCGGAAAGAGGAATTCGTGACCGAGCAGAAGGCGACCCACATCACCTGGCACGCCGGCCACGTCGCGCGCGCCGACCGCGAGAAGCTGCTCGGCCAGCGCGGCGTCACCGTATGGCTGACCGGCCTGTCGGGCTCGGGCAAGTCGACGATCGCGGTCGCCGCCGAGGCCGAGCTCGTGCGCCGCGGGCGCCACGTCTACGTGCTCGACGGCGACAACGTCCGCCACGGGCTGAACAAGAACCTCGGCTTCTCGCCCGAGGATCGCAGCGAGAACATCCGCCGCATCGGCGAGGTCGCGAAGCTCTTCACCGACGCCGGCGTGATCGTGCTGACCTCGTTCATCTCGCCGTACCGCGCCGACCGCGACGGCGTGCGCGCGATCCTCGCCGACGGCGACTTCGTCGAGGTCCACGTCAGCGCGACGGTCGAGACCTGCGAGTCACGCGACGTGAAGGGCCTGTACGAGAAGGCCCGGGCCGGCGAGATCCCGGAGTTCACGGGCATCTCGGCGCCCTACGAGGCGCCGGAGCGGCCCGAGCTGGTGCTGGACACGAACACCCAGAGCGTCGAGGAGAGCGTCGCGGCGCTCGTGGGCCACCTGGAGAAGAAGGGGTACCTGAGCGGGTGAGGTCTCCCGGTTCCCGCTCTCCGAGGGGCGGTGGGCGGACGATGAGCCCTGCGTGTCCGGGATCCTGGATCTGGAGCTTCGGGTCGTGAATCGCCGCTACCGCCTGTGCCTGTGCCTCGGCCTCGCGTGGCTCGGGACGATCGGGATGGCCTGCGCCACGGGCGGGGCCCCGTCCGGCCCGGGCGTCGAGATCCGCCCCGACGCGCCGCCCGAGTACGACGTCCTCGTCTTCCACGACCACATCGCGAACGGCCGGGTCGACGAGGCGATCGTGGCGCTCGAGCGCGCGGTCGCGAAGGACGGCCAGTCGCCGTACCTGCACCGGCTGCTCGCCGAGTTCCTGGCCCGCAGCAGCCAGATCGAGGAGGCCGTCGCGCACGCGCGCCGCGCGCACGAGCTGGCGCCCGATGATCCGGAGATGCGCAGCTTCCTGGCCCAGCTCTACCGGATCCAGCAGGACGTCGACGCGATCGAGGCGCTGCTGCGCGACGAGGACGGCGCGCCGCGCGACCTCGACTCGGCGTTCCTGCTCTACCAGACCTACGCCGACGCCGGCGACCTCGACGCGGCCGTCGAGACCGCGCGCTGGATCACCGGCGAGGCGCCCGAGGAGCTGCGCGGCTGGATCGCGCTCGCCAGCGCCTACGAGCGGCTCGGCAAGCCGATCGAGTCCGAGGCGGCGCTGCGGCGCTCGCTCGAAGTCGACCCCGACAACCTGCGCGTCTACGGGCATCTCGCGCGCTCGATGCGCCAGCGCGGCGACTCCGAGGGCGCGATCGAGGTCTACCGCCAGATGCTCGAGCGGCAGCCCGACGACCACGCGACGCTGGTCGGGCTCGCCGAGGCCCAGGTCGGCGAGGAGGACCTCGAGGGCGCGATCGAGACCTTCGAGCAGATCGCCGAGCGCTTCCCGGCCGACCTGCAGTCGCTGACGCGGCTCGGCTTCCTGCTCTACGAGGCGCGGCGCTACGACGACGCGATCGCGCGCCTCGAGCAGGTGCTCGAGGCGTCGCCGCGCGAGCACGAGGTGGCGTTCTTCCTCGGCCTCGCGCTGCGCCGCACGAACCGCGACGACGCGGCGGTCGAGCACTTCGAGCGCATCCCGGCCCACGACGACTACTACGCCGAGGCGCGCACGCAGCTCGCGGCGATCCACGAGCGGCGCGGACGCTATGGGGACGCGCTCGCCGAGGTGCAGCGGGCGATCGGCGCCGAGCCGTCTCGCGACCTCGAGCTCTACGCCGCGACGCTGCGCTCCAAGACCGGCGACTTCGACGGCGCGGTCGCGTATCTCGAGGGCCTGCTCGACGAGTCGGCCGACGACGACGAGCTGCTCTACAACCTCGGCGTCGTCTACAGCGAGGCGGACCGCGACGACGAGGCGGTCCGCTACATGGAGCGCGCGCTCGAGCACAACCCCGACAACGCCGACGCGCTGAACTTCATCGGCTACACCTGGGCCGAGCGCGGCGAGAACCTCGAGCAGGCCGAGGAGTACATCGTGCGCGCGCTCGAGCTGCGCCCCGAGAACGGCTACATCGTCGACAGCCTCGGCTGGGTCTACTACATGCGCGGCCGGCCGCTGATCGAGGCCGGCGACCTCGCGAGCGGGCGCCGCTGGGTCGAGAAGGCGCTCGAGGAGCTCGAGCGCGCCGACGAGCTGACCGGGGGCGACCCGGTGATCTCGGAGCACATGGGCGACGCCTACCTGCTGCTCGAGCGGCGACGGCAGGCCCTCGACAAGTTCGAGGAGGCCGCGCTGATGGGGCCGCGGCCCGACGAACAGCCGAAGCTGCACGAGAAGCTGGAAACGCTCCGCCGCGAGCTCGAGTAGGCGTGCGCCGGGTCGCGCTCGCGCTCTCGCTCCTCGGGCTCTCCGGCGGCTGCGCCGGCCTCGCGCCGGCGACGCCGCTGCCGGCCGGCGACCCGCGGCCGCTCGAGCTGCTCGACGCGTGGCGCACGCGCACCGGAGACCGCGAGGGCCTGCGTGCGGTGGCGCGCTTCTCCGTCGACGCGCCGGGCGCCGGTGTCGGCGGCGGAGACCTGTCGCT
>CAZQYK010000124.1:0-3847 GCA_964597285.1 uncultured Spirochaetales bacterium | reverse complement strand
GCAGACCGGGGCTTCGGAATGCTACGACGCCAACGGGAACCAGACTCGATCGGCACCGGTCACAGCGTCCCCACCAGGTTGAAGAAGACGCCGTGGTGGTCGTAGGAGAGGTCGGTCAGGTCGTCGGAGAAGTCGGTGAAGTTGTAGCCGACGCCGACCTTGAAGTGCTCGCCGAGGTGACGGTAGACGGTCAGCACCGCGCCGGCGCGGCGCTCGTCGAGGTCGGGCAGCTCGAGCAGGCGGCCCTCGACGACGGCCTCCCAGTGCCGGAAGAAGCGCCAGTCGGTGCGCAGGATCGCGAGGTGCGCGTCGTTGTCGAAGAAGTCCGTGTCGACGCGGTCGAGGCTCACCTGGCCGAGGCGGTAGGCGTACTTGCCGCCGATCGAGAGCCACGCGGTCAGGTCGTAGGTCGCGTCGAAGGACGCGACGTGGCTCTTCTGGAGGTACTCGACCGGCGTGCCCTCGAGCGTCACCTGGTCGGCCGTCGGCACGTTGTAGAAGTAGGTGTACTTCGCGAGCGTGTGCAGGCGGTCGTGCGCGACCGGCCGGAACGCGTGACCGAGCACCGCCTCGGTGAAGCCGCCGTCGTAGAAGCTCCCGAGCGAGCTGTCGCTGAACGAGTGGTTGAGCTTCGCGACCAGGCGCGAGCTCGGCGTCACCTGCCAGCGGCCGTGGTTGCGGAACAGCCAGGTCGTGCGCTCGGCCGAGCTTCCGTCCGGCAGCTCGGCGTCGTCGAAGCGGTACTCGACGCCGCTCGACCACTGGATGCCGTCGTGCGCGTACGCGAGGCGCGCGCCGCCGGCGCGGCGCTCGGTCTCGGCGTGGGTGCGGCGGTCGACGAGCGTGCCGAGCTCCCAGTTCGCTCCGACGCTCCAGCGCTCGGTCGGCGCGAGCTGGATCCCCATCGCGCGCGAGAGGCCCGTCGTGCTGTCGCCGTGCTGGTAGCGGTCCTCGGCGTACACGCTCGAGCTGTCCGACAGGCGCGTCTTGACGCCGGAGATCAGGTTCCCGCGCCGGCGGTGCAGGCCGTCGTAGGCGCGCTCGTTCTCGAAGGCGTAGCTCAGGTAGCGCGTCGTCTGCTCGCTCTCCTGATAGGTCGTGCCGAGGCGCAGCGCCGGGCCCTGCTCGCCGTGCGACACCTCGCCCTCGAGCGCCAGGCGGTCGCTGACGCGGTACGCGCCGCCGACGCCGCCGCGCGAGTTGCCCTCGCGGTCCTCGGTCTTGCGCACCGTCCCCTGGCCGAACACGTACGCGCGCCAGCGGCCGAGCGTGTCGAACGCGAGCTGCGCCACCGCGTCGGTGCGCTCGCCCTCCTCCTGGGTCAGCGCGACGACCGGCGAGTCGTCCTCGCGCAGCTCGTTGCGCACGCCGGCGCCGAGGCTCCAGTGGCGGGTCAGCGCGTACGTAGCGTCGATCTCCTGCGCCGACGTCTCGACGCCGTCGTCCTCGATGCGCCAGTCGGCCTTCGTGCCGAGCTCGAGCGCACGGCCGAGCGGCACCGAGAGCTGGCCGCCGAACTGCTCGGTGTCGGTGAACGCGTTCATGCCGGGCGCCGAGTAGCCCTCCTCGAGGAGCTGCCCGTAGAGCGACAGGCGCGCGTCGAAGCCGGAGATCCAGTCGCCGGCGCCGAAGCTCAGGTCGGCGCGGTAGGCGTTCGCGTCGGCCGCGACGAAGGCCGGCCCGGCGAGGCCGGTGAACGCGAAGCCGCCGTCGTCGGAGCGCAGCGCCGTCGACACGAGGCCCTCGCTGCGGCCGGCCTGGACCTTGAGCCACGACGAGGGGCTCGCGCGCAGCGTCACGTCGCCGCCGTAGAGGTTCGCGTCGGCGCCGTCGTCGTCGTTGCGGCTCGCAGTCGCGCCGACCTTGATCCAATCGGTGAGCCACGCGTGGCCCTGGCCGCCGGCGACCCACGAGTCGATCTCGTCGAAGCCCGGCGTGAACTCGTACTGCGCGACGAGCCAGGCCTCGTCGCCCGACAGGCCCTGGCTGCGCACGAGCTGGCCGTCGCCGGCGGTCGCGTCGAGCGGCTCGGTGAGCAGGATCCGGCCCTGGAGATAGTCGATGTCGTAGTCGACGGTCGGCCGCAGGTGCACGACGCCGGTGACGAGACCCGAGTCCTTGTCGCGCAGCTCGATCCGCAGCCGCTCGGAGCCGGTCAGGAGGTCCTGGTGGCGCAGGTAGTAAAGCGAGCCGCCGGTGCCGCGGAACTCCTGGCGCGCCGCGACGGTGCCGGGCTCGGCTGCGAAGCCGTCGAGCACGACCCGCTGCTCGCCGAAGCTCGTCGCCGCGAGCGACTGCCAGTGCAGGTTCGCGCCGTACAGGCCGCGGTCGACGTGGGCGAGCTCGTTCTCGAGGTAGGCGAGCTTGAAGTTGCCCCACAGCGCGTGGCTCTCGTGCTTGTGCACCTTGACGAAGAACTTGCCCGAGGTCGGCGCGGTCTCCTCGACGGTGCCGTCGTCGCCGAAGGTCGGGTAGTGGTAGTCGGGGTCGATGCGGCGGAAGAGCGCGTCGGGCGACTTGTCGAGGAAGTTGCTGAACAGGTCCTCGACCGGCTCCTCGCGCGTGTCGGCGCTCGCGACGACGTTCCAGCCATCGCCGACCTGGCCCCTCGTATAGAACGCGATCCGGCCGTCGGCCCACGAGCTCCCGTCGACCGGCCCGTCGTGGCCGTCGAGCGCGCTCGGCGGGTCGCCGGAGAGGTCGGTCGAGAAGGTCAGGTCGGCGATGCCGACGGTGAACCAGTCGTCGCGCTCGAGCTCGAGGTCGCGTAGGAAGAGCTCGCCGTTGCCGCCCGGGTCGAGCACGGCGACCTCGACCGTGTGCAGGCCCGCCGGCAGCACGATCTCGGCGGCGAATCTCCCGTCCGCGGCGACCGGCACCGGGTTGCCGGCGACCCAGACCTCGTAGCCGGCGGGGATGCCGCGGCCCTGAACGCCCACGGCGCCGGTCGCGCCGAGCGGGATGTTGCGCGCGACGGGCCCGCCCTCGCCCCACGCCGCGAGCAGCGCCTCGGACGCCGGCTCGGCGGCGGGCTCGCCGCGCACGAGCCACAGCGACTGCGGCGCGGTCTCGTCGTGCCGGCCGGCGGCGTCGACCGCGCGCAGCACGTAGACGAGCCCCTGCTTCGGCCCGTCGAACGCGCGCGCCGGCGCGGTCCAGCGGCCGTGGCCGTCGGCGTCGAGCGGCACGACCGCGAGCGGATCGCCGCGCAGCGACGCGCGCGCCTCGAAGACCCGCACCTCCCAGCGCTCGAAGAGGTGCTGGTAGTTCGCGTAGGCGCGGAACGCGACCGCCGCGCCGCTCTCGCCCTCGGACGGGTCGGGCACGGCCGCGGCGATCGGCGCGGCGGTGACCGCGAGGCGCGGCCGGGCGCCGAGCTCGTCGAAGCGGAAGCGGATCTCGGCGCGCTCGAGCGCGACGTCGGTGCAGCGCTGAACGTCGGCGATGCTACGGCCCGGGTCGTCGATCGGTTCGCCGTCGACGGTGATGCGCATCAGGTTCAGCGCGAGCGGCTCCTTCGGCCGGAGCTCGCGGGTGAGCCGCGTGGCGTCGACGCCCTCGTAGTCGTCGAGCACCGCGGGCTCGTCGTAGACGACCTGCACCGCGACGAAGGAGCTCTCGCCCTGCACGAAGCCCGCGTTGACGACGTCGTCGGCGTGCACGTAGCCGCGGCCCTCGTGCTCGGCCTGCGCCTCGGAGAGGCCCATCTCCTCGCGCAGCGCCTCCATCGCGCGGCGCGCGCGCGCGGTCGCGAGGCCGACGTCGTCGCCATAGACCACCGCGGTGCGGCGGTCGAGGCGCTCGTTGCGCGTGTAGCCGACGAAGCGCAGCCGCGGGTTCGTCTCGC
>CAZQYK010000123.1:0-3616 GCA_964597285.1 uncultured Spirochaetales bacterium | reverse complement strand
CGCCGAGCTCGAACAGGCGCCGGGTCTCGGTGGGATCGTGCCACGGGCTCTCGCGGATGCCGTGGAAGGACTCCGCGCGCGCGCCGGGATGGTTGCCGACCCAGAGGTTGACGCCGACGTTCCCGCGCAGCGGGTTCGCGCTGCCGAGGGCCTCGCGGTTGCGCAGCGTCCACGGGGCGAGCACCAGCGCGAGCGCGAGACCGGCGGCCAGCACCGGGATCGCGACGCGGCCCCGGGCGGTGAGCGCGAGCGCGGCCACCGTCGCCGGAAGCTGTGCGATCGCCGCGCCGTCGACGAGCAGCGCGGCGCCGAGCGTCGCGCCACACAGCGCCGCGGCGCCCACCGAGCGCCCCGGCGCGCCGAACCACAGCGCGACGTGCGAGAGGATCGCGAGCGCGAAGAGCTGCGTGGGCCACGCCCAGTCGAGGAAGTGCCAGCCGCCCGGGTTGAGCGCGAAGAGCGCGACGGCGGCGAGCCCCACGCGCCGCCCCCCGAAGCGAGCGCCGAGCCCGAGCAGGAGCCCGGCGGTGAGCGCCTGGAGCAGGCAGTTCGTCAGCACCGCGGCGTGCGCGCTCCCCGGCGAGAAGGGGCCGAAGACCCGGAAGATGCCCGCGAGCAGCAGCGGATACGCGGGCGACATCCAGGCGGTCGGGACCGTGTGGTCCGGCGACGCTGCGATGCTGAAGCCGTAGCCCTCGGCGAGATTGGCGGCGATGTGTCCCGCCTCGTAGCCGAAGTGCCAGGCACCCTTCCCGAGGTCCCACGGCGCGAGCACGAGCAGTGCACCGGCGGCCTTCAGCGCGAACACCAGTGCGACGACGCCGAGCGCGAGCCGGCGATCCGCCGGCACGGCGGGAGGCTCCGAGGCCCGATCGCGCGCGTCCACGTCGGGCTGCGAGCCGCGCGGACTTAGGCCAGCAGCCCGTCCACCATCTTCTGGAAGTCGGCCTTCGGGCGCGCGCCCTGGATCTGCTCGACGACCTTGCCGTCCTTGAACGCGAGGATCGTCGGGATCGCGCGGACTCCGTACTGGCCCGGCGTGTTCGGGCTCTTGTCGACGTCCATCTTGACGATCTTCACGCGGTCGCCGTACTCGGCGGCCAGCTCGGAGATGATCGGCGCGATCTGGCGGCACGGCGCGCACCACTCGGCCCAGAAGTCGATGATCGCGGGCCGGTCCGACTGGAGGACCTCGGACTCGAAGGTCTGGTCCGTCACTTCCTGCACGTTCGCCATGCCGCTGCTCGCTCCTCGTTCCGTTCGGGCCCGTGCCGTATGGGAATGACGCGGGGCGGGTTTCGGGGTCCTCGGATGCCGGGGAAGGGTTCGGGGTTACGACCGGAGGCTAGCGCCCGTCGGGCGCGTGTGGAACGGTCTGGGGGGCCATGAGCGACCAACGATCTCGCGCCGGGCAGCAGGCGCGCATCCGGGCCGCGTTCGAGGACAGCATCGCCGCGAAGCGGGCGACGCTCGACGCGCAGGCCGGCGCGATCGAGCGCGCCGCGGATCGGATCGTCGAGTGCCTGCGCGGCGGCGGGCGCGTGCTCGCGTTCGGCAACGGCGGGTCGGCCTCCGACGCGCAGCACCTGTGCGCCGAGCTGGCCGGGCGCTACGAGCGCGAGCGGCCCGGTCTGCCGGCGCTGGCGCTGACCGCGAACACCTCCGACCTGACCGCGATCGGAAACGACTACGGCTACGAGCGCGTTTTCGCGCGGCTCGTCGAGGCGCACGGGCGCAGCGGCGACGTCGCCGTCGCGATCTCGACCTCCGGCAACTCGCCGAACGTGCTGCGCGCGGTCGAGACGGCGCGCGAGCGCGGCATCGCGACGATCGGCCTCACGGGCCGCGGCGGCGGCAAGCTCGCGAGCCTCGTCGACGTGCCGATCGTCGTCGCGTCGGACCGCACCGCGCGGATCCAGGAGAGCCACATCACGATCCTCCACGTGCTCTGCGAGCTCGTCGAAGAGGCGCTGTTCCCGGAGTCCTCCGTGCCGTGAGCGGGCGGATCGCGCTCGTCGAAGGGGACATCAGCGAGCAGCCGGTCGACGCGATCGTCAACGCCGCGAACAGCGCGCTGCAGCTCGGGTCGGGCGTCGCCGGCGCGATCCGCGAGCGAGGCGGGCCGTCGATCCAGGCCGAGTGCGACGCGATCGGCCCGATCGAGGTCGGCGACGCCGCGATCACCGGCGCCGGCGACCTTCCGGCCCGCTTCGTGATCCACGCGGCCGGCATGGCCCCGGGCGGCGCGGCGAGCGAGGACTCGGTGCGCCGCTCGGCCCGGCGCAGCTTCGAGCTCGCGCGCGAGCGCGACCTCGCGGTGATCGCGGTGCCGGCGATCGGCGCCGGCGTCGGCGGGCTCTCGCCGCAGCGCTGCGCCGAGGTGCTGATCGAGGAGGCCCCCGCGCACCTGGCCGGCGAGACCAGCCTGCGCGAGATCCGCTTCGTGCTCTTCGGCGAGCCGATGTACCGCGTCTTCGAGAGCGCGAACGACGCGATCGCGGTCCGGGAGCAGATCGCCCGCATGCGGCGCTAGTCAAGCGCGGCGGAGCCGAGCGGAGTCGAACAGTGGCCTCCGCTCCCGCAGGATCTCGAGGGGGTCGTCGCATCCTGGGCCGCGCTCCCAGCCGCCCGCGCCGGCCCGCATGCGGCGCCCAAGCCGCGGAACTACGCTGGACCGCCGTGGTGTCCGCGATCCAGGTCCTGACGGCCGGGCTGTACCTGCTGGCCGGCCTCGCCTCCGGCGCGGCGTTCTCGCTCGACCGCCCGCGCCTGGGCCGCTGGGCGGTGGCCGCGCTGGCGGCCGGCGCGCTCGCGCACGGGGTCGCGTTCTCGCTGCTCCACACGGCGGAGCCGACCCCCCCGCTGACCCACCTGCCGAGCGCGCTGTCGTTCGCGGCCTGGATCGGCACGCTCGGCTTCCTGGCGCTGGCGTGGCGGGCGCGGCTCGCGGGCCTGGTCGCGCTGGTCGCGCCGATGTCGTTCCTCGGCGCGGTCGCGCCGCTGCTGGTGCGGCCGGCCGCCTTCGAGGCCGAGGCGGCCGCCGGCTCGCTGCCGCACGCGCACGTGCTGCTCGCGAGCGCCGGCCTCGCGCTGCTCGGTCTCGCCGGCCTCGCCGGGCTGCTCTTCCTGGTCGAGCACCACCGGCTCAAGCGGCGGCGGCGTCCGGCGGTCGGCGAGGCGTGGCCGTCGCTCGAGGCGCTCGACCGCGCCGGAGCGTTCGCGGTGGCCACCGGCTTCCCGCTGCTGACG
This sequence comes from uncultured Spirochaetales bacterium, assembly GCA_964597285.1. Classification (GTDB taxonomy): domain Bacteria; phylum Myxococcota_A; class UBA9160; order UBA9160; family SMWR01; genus JAHEJV01. The sequence continues at coordinate 367 of CAZQYK010000123.1, read as the reverse complement.
CTCGGCGTGCTGACCGGGTCTTTGTGGCAGCGCGAGGCGAGCGGCAGCTTCTGGGCCGGCGGCGCACACGAGACCTTCTCGCTGATCGCGTGGGCCGTCTGCGCCGCGATGGCGTCGCTGCGCTTCGGCGTGCGCCAGCCGGCGCGGCGTCTCGCGCTCGCGGCCGTCGCCGGCTTCGCGTGCCTCGGCCTCGCGGTGTTCGGCGTGGAGCTGTTGCCGTGAAGGGGTGGGTCGCCGACCGCTCGCTGCTGGCGCGGCCGCCGCGGGCCGGTGCGGAGCTGCTGCCGTGAAGCTGCTGCTCGTCGGCATGAACCACCGCAGCGCGCCGCTCGCGGTGCGCGAGCGCCTCGCGGTCGACGACCCGGCG
>CAZQYK010000122.1:0-3867 GCA_964597285.1 uncultured Spirochaetales bacterium | reverse complement strand
GCGATCTGGATCGCGCGGAACTACGCTGAGACGACGCGCAGCTTTATCGGGAAGAACTTCTGGGCACGTGGGTACTTCGTTTCGACAGTAGGGCGTGATGAAGAGGTCATCCGCAACTACCTCCGACACCAGGAGTCCGAGGACCAGCGAATCGATCAGCTCGGCCTACTGAAATGAGCGGCCCCCGTGAGGGGGCCCCAAGGCGACGCGCAGACCGTGCAGGAGCTCCTGGGGCATCGCAGCGTCCGCACGACGATGATCTACACCCACGTGCTCAATCGGGGAGGGCGGGGCGTCCGGAGTCCGCTCGATGCGCTCGGGCGCGACCCGGCTCGCGGGATGGTGCGTGAGGGCGAGCGACCGGACGGCCGGCACCCGAACGGCACCCACAGCTCGACGGCATGACCTAGTCGCAGGCCCGACTGTTTCGTAGTGCCCGAAAGAAGTGGCGGAGAGGGTGGGATTCGAACCCACGGACGGGCAAGCCCGTCACCTGATTTCGAGTCAGGCCCGTTCAACCGGACTCCGGCACCTCTCCGCGCGGTGGCCGCCGCGGCGGCCACGGGAAACCGGGCGGCGGAGGTTACCCCATCCGGCGCCCGTCGGGCCGCCTCCGCGGTGCCCCGCCCTCGCCGGCGCGGCCCGGCTGGCGCAGACTGGGGCCGAGGTCGCGCCCCCCTTGTTCTCCCCGATCTGGATCGCGCTGTTCGCGCTGCTCGTCGCAGCGCTCGCACTCGACCTCGGAGTGTTCCACCGCGACAACCGCGTGCAGACGCCGACCGAGGCGCTCGGGTGGTCGGGCCTCTGGATCGCGACCTCGCTCGCCTTCAACGTCTTCGTCTACTTCGCGTACCACGAGCACTGGCTCGGCGTCGGGCTCGACGTCGGCCACCCGCTCGGCGGCGGCGACGCGGCGCTGCAGTTCCTGACGGCCTACCTGCTCGAGAAGTCGCTCTCGCTCGACAACATCTTCGTGATCGCCGTCGTGTTCGGCTACTTCGCGATCCCGCTCGAGAGCCAGTACCGCGTGCTCTTCTGGGGCGTGCTCGGCGCGCTCGTGATGCGGATGCTCTTCATCGTCGGCGGCCTCGCGCTCGTCGAGCGCTTCGAGTGGACCACCTACGTGTTCGGCGCGCTGCTGCTCGCGACTGCGGTGAAGATGATGCTGCAGCGCGCGGAGCATCTGAACCCGAGCGAGACCGCGCTCGTGCGGCTCGCCCAGCGCTGGCTGCCGGTGACCCCCGATCTGCACGGGTCGAGCTTCTTCGTCAAGTGCGACGGCCGGCGCTGCGCGACCCCTCTCTTCCTGGCCCTGCTCGTCGTCGAGAGCTCGGATCTGCTCTTCGCGGTCGACTCGATCCCGGCGGTGATCGCGGTGACGCGCGACCCCTTCATCGCCTACAGCTCGAACGCCTTCGCGATCCTCGGGCTGCGCAGCCTGTATTTCGTGATCGCGCCGCTGATCGCCCGCTTCCGCTACATGAAGCAGAGCCTGGTGTTCCTGCTGGCCTTCGTCGGCGTGAAGATGCTGCTGGCCCACCACGCCCCGATCCCGATCGCGTTCTCGCTCGGGATCATCGTCGGCATCCTCGCGGTCGGGATCGTCGCCTCGATGGTCGCCGCCCGCTGGCAGGGGGCGGGGTCGGATCCGGCCTGACGGCCGGGCGGGCCGCGCGCCGGACACGAGGCCGGTGGAAGCGGATTGCCGTGGAAAGGAACTCCTGTTCCCAGATCCGGCTATCGGCGAACGCCTGACACCTCTATCCAAGTAGGCGTCGATGCTGGCATCGGAGCCGCGGGGCGCATCGGCCAGCCTTGGCACGCGACTTGCTGAACGGTCTGGAGGCCTGGGAAGGGGGCGCGGTGTGTTGCCGCGTTCGACTTCCCTCGTGCAGTCCGAAACGCCCCGAGGAGAACGTCGTGAGGCAACTCCGGATCCGCCCCTTCATCGCTGTCGCCGGCGCCCTCGCCCTCGCCGGCGCTGCCGCTCCCGCCTCGTCGCTGCCGATCACGATCGACAACTTCGAGGAGGGCGACTTCAACGTCAACGACACCAACCTGACCGACCCGAACCCGACCTTCGGCGAGCAGTCGGGCCTGTCGACGACGAACGTCGTCGGCGGCGTGCGGCTCGTGTCGGCGGCGGCCGGCGGCACGCTCAACGCGTCCAGCCAGGCCCAGCTCACGACGACGCCCGACCCGGTCGACGACGGCGTTTCGCTCACCGTCCTCGGCCTGCCCGGCGACACGGGCATCTTCCGCTTCACCTACGACGGCTTCGCCAACGGCGCCGCGGACGGCTTCGGCGGCGTGCTCGGCCTCGACATGAGCCAGATCAGCCACTTCGAGATCGCGACGACCGGGCTCACCGGCGCCGAGACCGTCGTCGTGACGATGTGGGGCAACGTCCGGCGCGACTCGGCGGCGACCCCGCTCGTCGCGAACGGCAACACGGTGATCCCGATCAGCGCGTTCCCGGACCTCGACCTCGGCTCGATCAGCACGATCCAGCTGACGATCGCCAACGCGCAGCTGCTCGACGCGCCGGTGATCACGAACTTCCTGGCCGTCCCCGAGCCGGGCACGGCGCTCCTGCTGGGCGTCGGCCTGACCGGCCTGGCGCTGCGCCGCCGCACCGGGGCGTCGCTGGGGTAGGGGGCGGGCCGGGGCCATACGCCCCGGTCCGCCCGCGCTCCCGGGCGGCTGCGGCGTCGCTGGCGGCGTCCGGCTCGCCGCTGACGCTCGCGAGGATCGGGCGCTCGACGGCGCCGAGCGACGGCCGCACCGCGAGCGTGCGGAAGCTCCACTCGGCGACCGCGCGCGCCGGCGCCGCGCGCCGCAGCACCGCGAGCGCGGCGAGGCGGCCGCCCACCGAGACCGCGAACAGCACCGCGTAGGCCTCGGGCTCGCCGGCGAGGGTCGTCAGCAGGTGGCCGCCGAGGAGCGCGCCGAGCGCGGTCGCGACGGCGCCGGCGAGGTTGAACGCGCTCAGCACGCTCGTCCGGTCGCGCTCGTCGATGCCCTCGAAGAACGAGAGCATCGTCGCGTACTCGAGCGCCGCCCACGCGCAGCCCGACCAGAGCTGGAGGCCGAGCAGGTACGCGAAGTCGTGCGAGACGAGCCACATCACCGGCAGCGGGACGATTCCGAGCGCCCCGGCCCACAGCACGCGGCGCGTGCCGCTGCGCTGCGCGAGCCGCGCGAGCCACGGCATCACCCCGACGCGCGCGAGCAGCGCGGCCGACGTCAGCGCCATGAACTCCGCGTACGAGAGCGCGAGCGGGCCGAGCATGTACGGCGTGAAGAACGGGGCGGCGACGTTGACCGAGACCTGCATCGCGAGCAGGTAGGCGAGCACGCCGCCGGAGCCCGCGCCGCGCACCGATGCGACGACGCCGGCGGCCGAGAGCGCGCGGTGGCCGGCCGCGAGCCCGGGCGCCTCGCTCTGCCGCCACAGGAAGCCCGCCGACAGGAGGCGCGCACCGATCGCCACCGCGAAGAGCGCCGCGAAGAGCGCGAGCTCGGCGCCGCGCGTGCGGCCCCACTCGAGCGCGAGCCCGCCGACGAGCATCGCGACGAAGAGCGACGCGTGGGCGGCGCGCGCGCGGCGCGCGAAGAAGCGCGCGCGCAGCCCGGGCGGGACCAGGCTCGTCACCCACGCGTTCCACGCCGGCCCGGTCGCCATCCCGAAGCTCCAGTACGCGACCGCGGCGGCGGCGACCCAGGTGAGGCCGATCCGGCCCGCGAGCGCGCCGACGACGAGCGGCGCGAAGCTCAGCGCCTGGAGCGCCGCGCACAGCACGACCCAGCGCCGGTACGAGCGCAGTGCGCGCACTGCGAGCGGCGTGACGAGCTGGAAGAGCGCGC
>CAZQYK010000121.1:0-2596 GCA_964597285.1 uncultured Spirochaetales bacterium | reverse complement strand
TCATCGCGGCTGGCACCGCATACGCCAACTACGGCGTGAACACCATCCCCTTCTACCTCTTCTACTCGATGTTCGGCTTCCAGCGGATCGGCGACCTCGCGTGGGCCGCGGGCGACTCGCGCACGCGCGGGTTCCTGCTCGGCGGCACGTCGGGCCGCACGACGCTGGCCGGCGAGGGGCTGCAGCACCAGGACGGCCACTCCCACCTCGCCGCGTCGACGATCCCGAACTGCGTCGCCTACGACCCCGCCTACGCCTACGAGCTCGCGGTGATCGTCCAGGACGGCCTGCGCCGGATGCTCGAGGAGCAGGAGGACGTCTTCTACTACGTCACCGTGCTGAACGAGAACTACCACCAGCCCGCGATGCCCGAGGGCGTGCGCGAGGGGATCGTGCGCGGCATGTACCGCGTCGAGGAGGGTCGCGACGACGCGGCGGCGCGCGTCCAGCTGCTCGGCAGCGGCGCGATCCTGCGCGAGGTGCGGGCCGCGGCGGAGCTGCTGCGCAACGACTGGGACGTCGAGTCCGACGTGTGGAGCGTGACGAGCTTCACCGAGCTGCGCCGCGAGGGCCTCGCCTCGGAGCGCTGGAGCCTGCTCCACCCCGAGGAGGAGCCGCGCGACTGCACCGTGTCGCGCTCGCTCGGCGCCCGGCGCGGGCCGGTGATCGCCGCGACCGACTACATGAAGATCCACGCCGACCAGATCCGCCCCTTCGTTCCCGGGCGCTACGTCGTGCTCGGCACCGACGGCTTCGGCCGCTCGGACACCCGCGAGCAGCTGCGCCACTTCTTCGAGGTGAACCGCTACTGGGTGGCGCTCGCCGCGCTGCGCGCGCTGATGGACGACGGCGCGGTGAAGCCCTCCACCGTCGCGAAGGCGATCGAGAAGTACGGTCTCGACGCCGACAAGCCGAGCCCGGTGAGCGTCTGATGGGCGCCAAGCGCGAGGTCCGGCTGCCCGACATCGGCGACTTCGAGGACGTCGACGTCGCGGAAGTGCTCGTCTCCGCCGGCGACCGCGTCGAGGCGGAGCAGTCGCTGATCGTGCTCGAGAGCGACAAGGCGAGCATGGAGATCCCGGCGCCCTTCGCCGGCGTCGTCGCGGAGATGAAGGTCTCGGTCGGCGATCGGGTCAGCGAGAACGCGCTGATCGCGATCTTCGAGGTCGAAGAGGGCGCGGACGCCTCCGAGGCGGAGCCGGCGAAGGACGCGAAGGCGCCGCCGGCGAAGGCGGAGTCCGAAGCGGAGCCCGCGCCGGCCGACGACGACGAGGCGAGCGAGCCCGCCGCCCGCGAGGAAGGGCCGCGAGAGGAGGTCGAAGAGGCGGAAGAGGCCGCGAAGCCTCCGGCCCCGGCAGCGCCGGCCACACCCGCCGCCGACATCGTCGCGACCGCGGACGCCGGCATCCTCCCGCACGCGAGCCCGTCGGTGCGCCACCTCGCGCGCGAGCTCGGCGCCGACCTGCGCCTGGTTCCGGGCACCGGACGCAAGGGCCGCATCACGAAGGAGGACGTGCAGGGCTGGGTCAAGAGCATGATCCACAAGGGCACCGCCGCCGGCGTGCCGATCGCGGGCGTGTCGGTCGCGAAGCCGCCTCCGGAGATCGACTTCTCGAAGTTCGGGCCCACCGAGATCCAGCCGCTCCACCGCATCCGCAAGCTCTCGGCCGCGAACCTGCACCGCAGCTGGGTGACGGTGCCGCACGTCACGCAGCACGACGAGGCGGACGTCACCGGCCTCGACGTCTTCCGCAGGGAGATGAAGCCCGAGGCCGAGGCGCGCGGCACGAAGCTGACCTTCCTGCCCTTCGTGATCAAGGCCTGCGCCCATGCGCTCGCGGAGTTCCCGCACTTCAACGCCTCGCTCGACCACACCGGCGAGAACCTGATCGTCAAGCAGTACGTGCACGTCGGGGTGGCGGTCGACACGGAGAACGGGCTCGTCGTGCCGGTGGTGCGCGACGCCGACCAGAAGGGCCTCTTCGCTCTCGCCGACGAGCTCTCGGACCTCTCCGAGCGCGCGCGCTCGCGCAAGCTCACCCCCGCGGACCTCCAGGGCGGCTCGTTCTCGATCTCGAGCCTCGGCGGCATCGGTGGCACCTTCTTCACGCCGATCGTCAACCACCCCGAGGTCGCGATCCTCGGCGTCGGCCGCATGGACCGGCGGCCGGTCTACGACCCCCGGACGCGCGAGTTCGCGCCGCGGCTCGTGCTGCCGCTGTCGCTCTCCTACGACCACCGCGTGATCGACGGCGCCGACGCCGCGCGCTTCACGACGCGCCTCGCCGCGCTGCTCGGCGACCTGCGGCGGCTGATCCTCTGATGGCGGCCGACCTGCACGCCGAGGTGCTCGTGCTCGGCGCCGGCCCCGGCGGCTACACCGCGGCGTTTCGGGCGGCGGACCTCGGCAAACGCGTCGCGCTCGTCGAGCGCTACCCGGCGCTCGGCGGCGTCTGCCTGAACGTCGGGTGCAGCCCGTCGAAGGCGCTCCTGCACGTCGCCGAGGTGCTCGGCGAGGCCGCGGCGCTCGCCGAGCACGGCGTGCGCTTCGGCGAGCCCGAGATCGACTTCGAGACGCTGCGCGACCACAAGGACG
>CAZQYK010000120.1:0-5658 GCA_964597285.1 uncultured Spirochaetales bacterium | reverse complement strand
CGCCGCCGTGCGGCACCGCGGCCTCGACGTCGGCGCGCAGCGCGCGCAGCGAGTCGGGCAGGCGGCTCGCGTCGAGCGTCGTGCGCTGCGCGACCATGCCGCAGCCGATGTCGACGCCGACGGCGGCCGGCACGATCGCGCCGACGGTCGGGATCACCGAGCCGACCGTCGCGCCGATGCCGAGGTGCACGTCCGGCATCGCCGCGACGTGCGAGTGCACGAAGGGCAGCCGCGCGACGTTCGCGAGCTGCCGCTGCGCCGCGTCCTCGAACGCGACGCCGCGCGTCCACGCGTAGATCGGCACGCCGCCGGTGGCGGTGATCCGCTGATACGGGGTCTCGTCCATCTCTCCCGGTCCCGGCGCCGTCGGACGGGGCGCTCGTCGGTCGGGCTCCCGCGTGCGAGAATGGCACACAACCGGAGGTGCCCCCCGATGCCGATGAACGTGCAGCCGATCCCCGGCGTGTCGGACCGGATCAACGAGATCCGGCACCTGACCGCCGAGATCGTCAACCGCGAGGTCCTTCCCCACGAGAACGATCTCTGGCGCTGGCGCAGCGACGACGGCAGCTACCAGGAGAGCGACCGCGTCCGCGCGCGCGAGCTGCGCCACGAGATCCAGGCCAAGGTCAAGCAGGCGGGGCTCTGGGCCCCGCATCTGCCCGAGGAGTACGGCGGTGCCGGGCTCGACTTCCTCGAGCACGCGTACATGAACGAGGTCCTGGCCTACAGCGTCGGCGCCGCGTCGCTCTTCGGCGTCGTCGCGCCGAACTCGGGCAACCAGAAGATCCTGCTCAAGTACGGCACCGAGGAGCAGAAGCAGAAGTGGCTCGTGCCGCTCACCGAGGGGAAGCTCGAGAGCGGCTTCTCGATGACCGAGCCCGACGCGGCCGGCTCGGATCCGCGCTCGATCCAGACGACCGCGCGGCGCGACGGCGACCAGTGGGTGATCAACGGCCACAAGTGGTTCACGTCGAACGGCAAGCGCGCGGACTTCCTGATCGTCATGTGTCGCACCGAGGACGAGAAGTCGGGCCAGAACGACCAGATGACCCAGATCATCGTCCCGACCGACACTCCGGGCGTGAACGTCGTGCGTGGCATCGAGGTGTGGGGCCGCTCGAGCGACCACGTCGAGATCGTCTACGAGGACGTGCGGGTTCCGCTCGAGAACCAGCTCGGACGGACGGGCTCGGGGCACGCCGCGGCGCAGGACCGCCTCGGCGCGGGCCGCGTCTACCACTGCATGAACTCCGTCGGCCAGATGTGGCGCGCCTTCGACCTGATGGTCGAGCGCGCGGCGTCGCGCGAGGTGCACGGCGGGAAGCTCGAGACGAAGCAGTTCGTCCAGGGCTTCATCGCCGACAGCTACGTCGACATCCAGGCGGCGCGGCTGATGACGATCCACACCGCCGAGCGCATGGACAGCGGCCTCGACGCCCGCACCGACATCTCGGCGCTCAAGGTGTTCGTGCCCGCGGCCTATCACCGCGTCGTCGATCGCGCGATCCAGGTCTGGGGCGCGGCCGGCGTGACCGGGGATCTCCCGCTCGCGACGATGTATCAGGGCGCGCGCACGCTGCGCCTGGCCGACGGCCCCGACGAGGTGCACAAGATCCTGATCGCGAAGAACGTGTTGAAACGCCACCACGCCGGCGAGTCCTGGGACTTCGGAAACTAGGAGGAGGCGGAGATGGAAGAGGGAACGCGACGTCCCGAGGGTCGGATCAGCGTCGAGGCGCGCGGGCGGATCCTGCTGATGGGGCTCGACCGGCCCGAGAAGTACAACGGCCTGACGCCGGCGATGATGCGCGCGCTCGGCGACGCGTACACGCGTCTCGACGAGGACCCGGAGCTGTGGGTCGGCGTGCTCTTCGGCCACGGACCGCACTTCACCGCCGGCCTCGACCTCCCGAAGTGGACCGAGGGCATGCGCAAGGGCCGGCGCGAGCGCGACGGCGGCGGCGAGCGGGTCGACCCGATGGCGCTCGGCCGCGCGTGTCGCAAGCCGATCGTCACCGCGGTGCACGGCATCACCTTCACCGCCGGCATCGAGCTGATGCTGGCCGGCGACGTCGTCGTCGCCGCAGACGACTGCCGCTTCTCGCAGCTCGAGCCGAAGCGCGGCATCCACGCGACCGGCGGCGCGACGATCCGCTTCGTCGAGCGCGGCGGCTGGGGCAACGCGATGCTCCACCTGCTGACGAGCGACGAGTTCGACGCCGAGGAGGCGCGCCGCATCGGGCTCGTGCAGGAGATCGTGCCCCGAGGCCGCGAGCTCGCGCGCGCGCTCGAGATCGCCGAGAAGATCGCGTCGATGGCGCCGCTCGCGGTGCAGGCGACGAAGGCCTCGTCGCGGCGCTTCGTCGAGCAGGGCTTCGCCGCGGCGGTGGCGGCCTTCTCGGACGACCAGGCCAAGCTCGCCGCGACCCGCGACGCCGAGGAGGGCGTCGCGTCCTTCGTCGAGCGCCGCGACCCGCGCTTCGAGGGGCGCTAGCGTCGGGCGTCTCCGGGAGGCCGCCGCGACGCGAAGATCGCGTCGTGCAGCTTCTCGGTGAAGCCGCCCGGCGTCGCGACCGCGGAGAGCGCGCGGAAGCCGTCGCCGTCCGCGAGCGCGAGCAGTCGCTTTGCGTCGTCGAGCACGAGCTGGAGATACTCGGCCTCGCCGGGCGCCGGCGAGCCGCCGAGCGCGCGTCCGAGGTGCGCGAGCGCGGCCGCGGCCATCGCGCTTCCGACCATCAGCACGCCCAGACGCTGATAGGCGGCGTCGTCGGCGGCGTCGACCCAGCGCAGCGCCGGCAGCGCCCGCTTCAGCGGCGTCGCGTCGGCGCGCCCCGGCCTCAGCAGCGCGATCGCGCCCGGGAGCGCCGCCGCCGGCGTGGTCAGGAAGTGCGCGATCGGTCGGCCGCCGAGGAACGCGTCGAGAGCGTCGGGCGTCGGCGCCATCACGACCGACGCGAGCGCGGTCGACTCCGGGATGCGCCGCAGCTCGCGCAGGTGCGGGTCGGCCGCGAGCGCGGCCGCGTCGGCGCCCCTCTTCTCGAACGCGAGCAGCACCAGGTCGAAGCGGCGCCAGTCGACGTCGGGCCCGAGTCGCGCGGCCGCGACCGGCGAGGCGGGGTCGGCGTCGACGCGCAGCAGCGCGACGACGTCGTGGCCGGCCTCGCGCGCGGCGCGGGCGAGCGCGCGCCCGATCCGGCCGCGGCCGACGATCGCGACGTTCATGGCGGCGATGCTACACCGCGCATCCGGTCGCGCGCAGCGCGAGGCGCTCGCGGTCCGCCGGGCTCCCGCTGGCCTCTCGTCCGGGTGTATGCTGGCGGTGCGAGGGGGGCGGTTCGAGGAGGCGCGAGCGATGAGCGACTCCGAACGAGCGCAGCACGGCGGGCTCGACGATCCCTACTTCCGTACCAAGCACGAGTCGGAGCGCGTCGTGCGCAACGCGTGCCGCATCCCGTGGCGGATCTACCGTCCGTCGGTCGTCGTCGGTCACTCCGAGACCGGCGAGATGGACAAGATCGACGGCCCCTACTACTTCTTCCCGCTGCTCGAGCGTCTCTCGGCCTCGCTGCCGCCGTTCCTACCGCTGCTCGGCGTCGACGGCGGGGAGCTCAACCTCGTTCCGGTCGACTTCGTCGCCGCCGCGCTCGACCACATCGCGCATCTCGAAGGCTGGGACCGCAAGACCTTCCACCTGGTCGACCCGCACGAGCGGAGCTTCGGCCAGGTGCTCGACGTCTTCGCCGAGGCGGCCGGCGCGCCGCGCTTCTCGCTGCGCGTCGCCGGCGTCGAGACGGCAATCGCGCCCTTCCGCAAGCTGATCGCGGGCCAGGCGTCGGGACGCGTCGGCCGGGCCTTCGAGGGCCTCTCCGGCGTGCCTCCGCGCGTGCTGGCCTACGCCGACAACCGCACGCGCTTCGACTGTCGCAACACGCGCGCGGCGCTCGAGGGCTCGGGCATCGAGGTTCCGCCGCTCGAACGCTACGCGCCGCGGCTGTGGTCCTACTGGGTTCGCAACCTCGACGCCGACACGCAGCACGACCGCCGCCTCGACCAGGTCGTCGCGAAGCGCCGCGTGCTGATTACCGGAGCCTCGTCCGGGATCGGGCGCGCGACGGCGCTGAAGGTCGGCGCGGCCGGCGGTCACGTGATCCTCGTCGCGCGCGACCTCGAGCGTCTCGAGGAGGTGAAGGGTCAGGTCGAGCGCGTCGGCGGCACCGCGTCGGTCTTCCCGGCCGACCTCAGCGACGGCGCGAGCGCGACGAAGCTCTGCGAAGAGGTGCTGCGCGAGCACGGCGGCGTCGACGTGCTGATCAACAACGCCGGGCGCTCGATCCGCCGCTCGCTGCGCCTCTCGGTCGACCGCTTCCACGACTTCGAGCGCACGATGGCCGTCAACTACTTCGGCGCGCTGCGGCTGATCCTGGGCTTTCTGCCGGCGATGCGGAAGCAGCAGGACGGGCACGTCATCAACGTCTCGTCGGTGGGAACGCAGGTCGGTCCTCCGCGCTTCTCGGCCTACATCGCGTCGAAGGCCGCGCTCGAGGGCTTCACGAAGTGCGCCGCTCCCGAGCTCGTGTCCGACGGCATCCACATCACGACGATCCACATGCCGCTCGTGAAGACCGACATGATCGCGCCGACCGGCATCTACGAGTCGTTCTCGGTGATCACTCCCGCCGAGGCGGCCGATCTGATCTGCGACGCGATCGTGCGCCGGCCCAAGCGCGTGAGCTCGACGCTCGGGATCGCCGCGCAGGTCAGCAGCGGCGTCGCGCCCGAGGCGTGGGACGTGTGGCTGCACCTGGCCTACCGACTGTTCCCGGACACCGCGGCGGCGCGCGGCGACGTGAAGGTCGAGGACGAGCGCCCGACGAGCTGGGGCCGGGTGTTCGCGCGGCTGCTGCCCGGCGTGCACTGGTAGCGGACGAGCGGAGGAGAGGTTCGGGCATGGCGTACACCCACTTCGAGCGGCTCTCGGCCGTCGACGCCGCGTTCCTCGCCGTCGAGGACGATTGCACCCACATGCACATCGGCTCCGTGTCGGTGTTCGATCCGGGCCCGCTCGGCGTCGCGGGCGGCGGGATCGACATCGATCGGATCCGGCACCTGATCGAGGTGCAGCTGCACAAGACGCCGCGCTTCCGCCAGAAGCTCGCGTGGACGCCGCTGAGCGGCGCGCCGGTGTGGATCGACGACCGCTCGTTCAGCCTCGACTTCCACGTCCGGCACACGAGCCTGCCGCACCCCGGCGGCGTCGCGCAGCTCGAGCGGCTGGCGTCGCGGGTGATGTCGCAGCGCCTCGACCGCCGGCGGCCGCTGTGGGAGCTGTGGGTCGTCGAGGGCCTCGAGGAGGGCCGCTTCGCGCTCGTCTCGAAGATCCACCACTGCATGGCCGACGGCATCTCCGGCGTCGACCTGGCGAGCGCGATGATGGGCCGGGACCCGGACTTCCGTCCGGGGCCGGCGCGCGGCTGGATCCCGCGTCCGGCGCCGGGCGCCCGCGAGCTGATCGAGGGGGAGCTGCGCCACCGGCTCGGAGCGATCCGGGATCTCGTGAGCAGCGGCCCCGGGCGCGCCGGCGCGACGCCGGAGCCGTCGTCGGACGAGCCGGTGACGGCGCGGGTGCGGAAGGCCGCCGCCGCGCTGGCCGCGGCG
>CAZQYK010000119.1:0-5324 GCA_964597285.1 uncultured Spirochaetales bacterium | reverse complement strand
AGAGCCCGTGTAGGCCCCGACGTCGGTGAGGCCGGCGACCGCGGCTCCACAGTTCGCGGTGTTCGCCGTCGCGCCCGCCGCAGCGCAGCTGGCCGCGGTGTCGGATCCGGCCGGATGGTCGAAGTAGGCGCCGAGGCCCGGGTCGTAGTAGGCGGCCTTGTACCACTCGTCCTCGCTCGGCAGTACGGTCGTCGCGCCCGCGTTGCGGACGATCGAGTTGTCGGTGATGCCTTGCGCGGTGATCGTGTAGGAGCCGTCCTCGGTGGTCGCCGCGCTCTGCGCTCCAGAGGGCGAGCCATTCGAGAGCCAGTTCGCGTAGCGGAGCGCGTCGTAGAACGAGACGAAGTTGACCGGCTTGTTCTCGAAGCCGGACTTCACCGAGTAGGAATGGCTTCCGGGGGCGCCGGTGCGGTCGATGCCGCCCCAGACGCCTGCCATTCCCGCCGTCCACAGACCGTGGGTGTCGTCGGCGGCCACCGCGTTCAGGAACGCGGCGTACTCGGTGTTCGTGACCTCGAACTGCCCGATCGCGTAGCGATTCGCGACGGCGCCGTGGCCGGTGACGTCCGCGGCATTGCCGGGGCTCTCGACCGTGACGGCGGCTGCCGGCTGAGCCGCGAGCAGGGCCGCCGCAATGAGGACGGTGCGAAGCCAGCGCGAGGTCGCGTGCATCTCGTGTCTCCTTCCGAGCGGGCAGCCGCTCTCGGGAGCCACTGTACGGTCTGTCCCGGTAGCCGTACTTGGATGGATCGATCGACTTTGGGTCGATCCAGGACAACGAGATGGGTCTAATTCACCCCGGACGGCCGGCCGGGTCCTCCATGCAGAAGTGGAAGCGCATCCCGGGCCCGCGCGTGATGGCCCGCGGCGAGATTCCGAAGGATCCCGTGAGCGCGCGGTCGAGATGGGCGAGGTCGTAGAAGCCGGCGGCGTGGGCGGCCTCGGTGAAGCTCGTCCTGCCGCGCCACAGCCGGATCGCCTTCCACGTGTTCGACCAGCGGATGAAGTGCGAGAGCGAGCAGCCCCACTCCTCCTGGAACAGCGCGCGCAGCCGCGACTCCGAGATGCCGACCTCCGACGCGATGCCCTTGACCGAGGTCTCGTCGAACAGGCGCGCTTCCACCAGCTCGACCGCCCGCACCACGCGCTCGTCGACTTCGTGGGGATCGGACGCGTCGCCGGCGATCTGCGCGAGGATCTCTTCGAACAGGACCCGGGCGCCGTCGCAATCGAGATCGACGCGGTCGAGGCGAGCGATCGTCGCGCGGCACTGGGCGAGCTCGGCGTCGCCGAGCTCGCGGATCCCGTCCGCGGGGAGCCGGGGCCGAAGCTTCTCGAAGGCCGCGGTCGTGCAGCCGGCGTCGAGCAGCACGATCCGGGACCCGGCGGCCTGGATGCCGGCGCGAGACGTGTTCGGCCCGATCAGCACGCCGCTGAACTCCGGCGCGTCGCTGCGGCCGGTGATCACGCGGAAGGGTCCGTCCAGCGAGACGATGACCGTTGCCGAGAGTCGCCGGTACGACCGGGCCCCTCGGTCGAGCATGAAATCGCGGGAGCAGAACAGGAAGCAGCGATCCCATACGAAGGCACGCGTCCCGAAATCGCCGCCCGGCGTCATGCGGAGCTTCCCGGCATCGGCGCCATTCTATATTCCCCGCGCCTGGTGCACCCCGCCTGCCGCGCGGCTCTGGACGCGCGCGTCTCAGCGCTTCCGCTCGCTCCGCGACAGCTTGCGCTTTCGCAGGCGCAGGCTCTGCGGGGTCACCTCGAGGAGCTCGTCGTCCTCCATCCACTCGAGGGCCCACTCGATCTCGATCTCGCGCGGCGGCGAGAGCACGGTGTTCTCGTCCTTGTTGGCGGCGCGGATGTTCGTGAGCTTCTTCGCGCGCACGACGTTGACGTTCATGTCGCCGCGGCGGCGGTTCTCGCCGACCACCTGGCCCTCGTAGACCGTCACGCCCGGGCCGACGAAGAGCGTCGAGCGCTCCTGGATCCCGAACAGGCTGTAGGCGGTGGTCCTGCCGGCCTCGGTCGCGACGATCGCGCCGACGCCGCGGCTCGAGAGATCGCCCGCCCACGGCTCGTAGCCGCGCACGGTGCGGTGCAGCACGCCCTCGCCGCGCGTGTCGGTCAGGAACTCGGTGCGGTAGCCGAACAGGCCCCGGCTCGGCGCGACGAAGCGCATCCGCACGCGGCCCTCGCGCTGCTCCATGCTCTCGAGCCGGCCGCGGCGCATCGCGAGCTTCTCCATCACCGCGCCGGCGGCGAAGTCGGGCGCCTCGATCGCGACGTCCTCGACCGGCTCGCAGCGCACGCCGTCGACCTCGCGCGCGATGATCTCGGGCCGCGACACCGCGAACTCGTAGCCCTCGCGCCGCAGCGTCTCGATCAGGATCGCGAGCTGGAGCTCGCCGCGGCCGGCGACGAGGAAGGTCTCCGGGCGGTCGGAGGGCACGACCGAGATCGACACGTTGCCGAGCGCCTCGCGTTGCAGCCGCTCGTCGATCTGGCGGCTCGTGACGAAGCGCCCCTCGCGTCCGGCGAGCGGCGAGGTGTTCGCCGAGAAGTGCACGCGCACCGTCGGCGGGTCGACGCGGATGCGCGGCAGCGGCTCGGGCTTCTCGGGGTCGCAGATCGTGTCTCCGATCTCGATCGAGTCCACGCCGGCGAGCACCGCGAGCTCGCCCGCTCCGGCCGCGTCGAGCTCGACGCGCTCGAGCCCGCGCGCCCCGAGCAGCTTCGTGACGCGGAAGCGCTCCGCGGCGCCGCTCGCGCTCACGCGCACCACCGACGCCCCGCGCACGAGGCGCCCGCGCGCGACGCGTCCGATGATCAGCCGGCCCAGATAGTCGTCGTAGCCGAGCGTCACCGCCTGGAACTGGAGCGCGCCCTCCGGGTCGACGCGCGGCGCCGGCGCGTGGCGGACGATCGTCTCGAGCAGCGGTCGCAGGTCGACGCGCGGCTCGGCGAGGTCGAGCGCGGCGGTGCCGGCCTTCGCCGACGCGTAGACGACCGGGAAGTCGAGCTGCTCGTCGCCCGCGCCGAGGTCGACGAGCAGGTCGAAGACCTCGTCGACGACCGCGTGCGCGCGCTGCTCCGGGCGGTCGATCTTGTTGACGACGAGGATCGGGCGCAGCCCGTGCGCGAGCGCCTTGCCGACGACGAAGCGCGTCTGCGGCATCACGCCGTCGACCGCGTCGACGAGCAGCAGCACCGCGTCGACCATCGACAGCACGCGCTCGACCTCGCCGCCGAAGTCGGCGTGGCCGGGCGTGTCGACGAGGTGGATGCGCACGCCCTCGAACAGGATCGACGTGTCCTTCGCGTGGATCGTGATGCCGCGCTCGCGCTCGAGGTCCTCGCGGTCCATCACGCGCTCCGCCACCTGCTGGTTCGCGCGGAAGGCGCCCGTCTGGCGCAGCAGGCCGTCGACGAGCGTCGTCTTGCCGTGGTCGACGTGCGCGACGATCGCGAGGTTGCGGATGTCCTTTCTGGGCTCTTGCATCGGGCTTCAGCGGCGCGCCCTAGAGGGCGAGCGGGTACTCCATGTGGGTGCGGTAGACGAAGTCGCGGTGCTCGAGCAGCGCCGGGTCGAGCGCGGCGGCGACCGTCGGCCCGACGTCGCCGTAGAGCGTGCGCAGCGGCTCCGGCATCGGGCACGCGTCGGCCGGCGGCGGCTTCACGAGCGCCGCCATCGCGGCCCAGTAGAGGTCGAGCGCCGACAGCTGCTCGCCGACCAGGTAGCGCCGGCCGGCGGCGCGCTGCGCGGCGAGCTGCCGCGCGAGCGTCTCGAGGATCCGCGCGGCGCGCGCCGGCGCCGCGTCGGCCGCGGCGCGGCTGTAGCCGTACTGCACGACCATCCGCCCGAGCACCGGGCGCAGCCCGGCCGGCGGCTCGTCGGCGTCGCCCATCGACAGGCGCAGCAGCATCAGGCGCCGGCACCAGCCGAAGCCGCCCTCGCCCATCAGCTCGTGCGCGAGGCCGAGGCAGCGCACGCGCTCGTCGGGGTCGGCAGGCACGAGCGGCGGCACCGGGCGCAGCCGCTCGGCGAGCCACAGGATCTCGCTCCAGCCCGCGCGCCCCGGCTCGTCGTTCCAGACCGCGATCGGCGCGTTGCGGTGGCCGGTCCAGGCGTGGAGCGCGTCGTTCGGGGCGCCGGCGCTCTGCGCGACGCGGACGAAGGGGATGCCCTTCGTGCGGAAGACGCCCTTCGCGGCCTCGCCCCACGGCCCGGGCACGCCGGTGGTCAGCACGAGGCGCAGGCCCGGCATCGCGCGCGCGCGGTCGACGTCCACGTACTCCACTGCCACCGAAGCTCCCCCTGCGTTCCGTGCGAGCCAGCGCGACCGGGCTGGAGGGCCGGTGGGCGCCGCGGCCGCCGCCGCGAAGCGCGTAATCTACCGCGCGCTCCGCGTTTGCGCCGCGGCCGGGCGCTGCATAGGGTCTCGTGCGGAGTCCCGATGTGACGGCGACCGCCCCGCCCCCCCGCGCCGACCTCCTCGCGAAGCGCTTCCGCGCCGTGCGCGCCGCCTCGCTCGCGCTGGCCGAGCCGCTCTCGCCCGAGGACTGCGCGCTCCAGTCGATGCCCGACGCGAGCCCGGTGAAGTGGCACCTGGCGCACACGAGCTGGTACTTCGAGACCTTCGTGCTCGAGACGGCCGCGCCCGGCTACCGGCCCTTCCACCCCGAGTTCCGGGTGCTGTTCAACTCGTACTACCACAGCGTGGGCGACCAGCACGCGCGGCCCGAGCGGGGCCTGCTGTCGCGCCCGACGCTCGCCGAGGTGCTCGCGTATCGCGAGCACGTCGACGGCCGCCTGCTCGCGCTGCTCGAGCGCGGCGAGCCCGACGCCGCGACGCGCGCGGTGATCGAGCTCGGCACGCACCACGAGCAGCAGCACCAGGAGCTGATGCTCACCGACGTGCTGCACCTCTTCTCGCGCAGCCCGCTCGCGCCGGGCTACCGCGCGTCGGCCGCGCGGCCGCCGGCCGGCGCGGCCGCGCCGCCGCAGCGCTGGGTCGCGTTCGGCGGCGGGCTCGGCGAGGTCGGGCACGCGGGCCCGGGATTCGCGTTCGACAACGAGGGCCCGCGCCACAAGGCCTACGTAGCGCCGTTCCAGCTCGCGAATCGGCTGGTGACGAATGCCGAGTATCTACGCTTCATCGAAGACGGCGGCTACACGCGACCGGAGCCCTGGATGTCGGAAGGATGGGCGACGGTGCAGGCCAATCAGTGGAGCGAGCCGTTCTACTGGGAGAGGGCGCGCGACGGCGAGGGCTGGCGGCTGTTCACACTGTCCGGCATGCGCGAGGTGAATCCCGACG
>CAZQYK010000118.1:0-7635 GCA_964597285.1 uncultured Spirochaetales bacterium | reverse complement strand
TCGAGACAGCCGATCGCCTCGGCGAGCGAGTAGGCCGGGATCAGCTCCCACGGAAGCGCGCGTCGGTCGATCAGGCGCTGGAGTGCGAGCATGTCGACGCTGTCGTCCTCGACGACGAGCACCCGCATCCGCCGGGCGCTCGAGCCGTTGCGGGTCGCCGCGCCCCGCGAGCGCGACGCGTAGCCGCAGATCGCGGACATCACGACCTGGTACTCGTCGAAGCCGATCGGCTTGACGAAGTAGCCGGACGCGCCGAGCTCGAGAGCGCGCGCGACGTCGATGCGGTCGGCCGAGGTGCTCAGAACGACGGCCGGGACGCGCGCCGGCAGCGACATCGGGCGGAGTGCCTCGAGCACCTCGAAGCCCGAGAGGAGCGGCAGGTTCAGGTCGAGGATCATCAGATCGGGGAGGGCGTCGGGGCCGCGCGCTGCGGCGGCGGCCAGCGCGTCGAGCGCGGCGCGGCCGTCGCGCTCGACGGCGAGCTCGGTCGCGACGCCGATCCGGACGAGGGCCCTGCGCGCCGTCATCACGTCGACGACGTCGTCGTCCACCAGCAGAATCCTCAAGCCCGGCAAAGGCCGCCCCCGGCGCTGCGCGCCCGCCCGCCGTCTCCGCGAGCCGCCGCGCGCGCGTCCTCGCCGTCTCCGTATCGGAAGCTCCGCCGCGACGCTGGAGTGCGGCGACCGCTACGCCGCGCGCGCCGTCCGGCCGATGAGAGGGAGGGGTTTCCGAGCCACCACACCGTTCCGGAGGACGACGTGGAGCTGTTGCGCAGCCTGTTCGATTCGCTTCCGAACGCGCTGCTGCTCGCCGATGCGAACGGCGCGATCCGGCTCGTCAACGCGCAGCTCGAGCGCTGCACCGGCTGGACGCGCGCCGAGCTGGCTGGCGCACCGGTCGAGACCCTCGTGCCGCTGCCGCAGCGCCGGCGTCACGCCGCGCACGTGGCGTCGTACCTGGCCGCTCCCGGCGCGCGCTCCTTCGACCTGCGGCGCGGGCTCCACGCGCAGCGCAAGGACGGCTCGCTCTTCCCGGTCGAGATCGGGCTCCAGCCGGTCGAGACACGAGAGGGCCTGCTCGTGGTCTGCTCGCTGCTCGACGTCACGGAGCGCGTGCGGGCGGAGCAGACGCTGCGCGAGAAGACGCGCGAGCTCGAGCGCTCGAACCGCGCGCTGTGCGAGTTCGCGTCGGTCGTCTCGCACGACCTGAAGTCGCCGCTGCGCGGCATCGCGTCGCTCGCCGAGTGGATCGCGGCCGACTACCGCGACGCGATCGACGAGGACGGCCGACACCAGCTCGAGCTGCTGCGAGAGCGCACGGTGCGGATGCACCGGATGATCGAGGGCATCCTCGAGTACTCGCGCGCCGACCTCGACACCGGACGGCGCACCCGCGTCGACACCGCGCGCGTGCTGCGCGAGGTCGTCGACGCGCTGGCCCCGCCGCCGAACGTCGCGATCCGGATCGAGGAGCCGCTGCCCGACTGCTTCTGCAACGAGACCCAGATCGCGCAGCTCTTCCAGAACCTGGTCGGCAACGCGATCCAGCACCTCGGACGCCCGACCGGCACGGTGCGCATCGCGGGGCGTCGCGACGGCGAGCGCGTCGCCTTCTGCGTCGCCGACGACGGCGTCGGCATCGCGCCGGAGCACCACCAGCGGATCTTCCGGATCTTCCAGACCCTCGGGCGCGGCGGCGGCAAGCGCTCGACCGGCATCGGGCTCGCGATCGTGCAGAAGATCGTCGAGTCGAACGGGGGCGAGCTGCGCCTCGAGTCTGCGCCCGGCGACGGAACGCGCCTCCTCTTCAGCCTGCCGGCGGCGCCGTGAGCGAGCGGGTCCTGCTCGTCGAGGACGACCCTCTCGACGCGGCGCTCGCGCGACGCGCGCTGCGCGCGGCAGGCGTCACCGAGGTCGAGCACTGCTCGACGCTCGGCGACACGCTCGAGCGGCTCGCCGACCCCGAGCGACCGCGCCCGACCGTGCTGCTGCTCGACCTGACGCTGCCCGACTCCGACGGCATCGAGACCTTCGACCGGCTCGCCGCCGCGTCGCCGCCGCCGGTGGTCGTGATGAGCGGCGACGAGGACCCGCTGCGCGCGCTCGCGCTGATCGAGCGCGGCGCCCAGGACTACCTCGTGAAGGGGGAGATGTCGGGCGCGGCGATCGCGCGCTCGCTGCGGCTCGCGGTCGAGCGCGCGCGGCTGTCCGAGGAGCTGCGCGAGGCGCGCGACCACGCGCTGATCGCCGCGCGCTCGCAGAGCGCGTTCGTCGCGGCGATGAGCCACGAGATCCGCACGCCGCTCAACGCGATCCTCGGCATGTCGGAGCTGCTCGCACAGACCCGGCTCGACCTCGACCAGCGCGAGTACGTCGAGATCTTCCGCCGCTGCGGCCGCGCGCTGAAGGGGCTGCTCGACAATGCGCTCGAGCTGTCGCGCTTCGAGAGCGGGCGGATCGAGCTCGCGCACGAGCCCTTCGAGCTCGACGCGCTGGTGCAGGAGTGCGTCGAGTCGTTCGCGTTCGCGGCCCACCGCCAGGGCCTCGCGCTCGTCGCCGACGTCACCGAGGACGCCGTCGGCAGCGTCGTCGGCGACGAAGGGCGGCTGCGGCAGGTGCTGTTCAACCTCGTCGGCAACGCGGTGAAGTTCACGTCGGCGGGCCGGGTCGTCGTCCGGGTCCGCCAACGCGAAGGGGAGACCGGCGTCGTCTTCGAGGTCTCCGACACCGGCATCGGCATCCCCGCCGACCGGCTCGACGCGGTGTTCGAGCGCTTCGTGCAGGCCGAGAGCGGAACGACGCGCCGCTACGGCGGCAGCGGGCTCGGCCTCGCGCTGTGCCGCGAGCTCGTCGAGGCGATGGGCGGATCGATCGGCGTCGAGAGCGAGACTGGCCGCGGCAGCACCTTTCGCGTCGAGCTGCCGCTGCGCGTCGAGCCGCGCGCGCGCGGCGCCGCGCTCCACGCGGACGCGGTGCTCGTGCTGCTCGACGACCCCGTCGAGCGCGCGGCGCTCGCAGCCGGCCTGCGCGCGCGGGGCGCGCGCACCGCCGAGTTCGCGCGCGTGTCCGACGCAGAGCGTGCGCTTCGCGACGAGCGCTTCGACGCGCTGCTGATCGATGCGCGGCTGCGCGGCGAGGGCGGGCTCGAGCTGATCGAGCAGCGCGACGTCGCGCTGCCGGCCCGCGCCGTCGTGCTGCTGCCGATGGACCATCGCGCCGGCGATCTCGCGCGCTGCGAGGCGGCGGGCGCCGTCGCCCTGTGCAAGCCCGCGCGCTGGGAGGACCTGCTCGATGCGCTGCGCGGCGAGGCGCCCCGACGGACGTCGAAGTCGCCGTCGGGCGCGCCGGAGCTCGCGGGCCGCACGGTGCTGATCGCCGAGGACGCGCCCGAGAATCGCGCCGTCGTGCTCGCGCACCTCGCGCCGACCGGCTGCGCGGTCGTCGTCGCCGAGGACGGCGCCGAGGCCGTCGCGCGCTGCGCCGAGCGCCGCGTCGACCTCGTGCTGATGGACCTGCACATGCCCCGGATCGACGGCTGCGAGGCCGCGCGCCGGATCCGCGCCGCGGAGCGGGCGGCGGGGAGGCCGCGCGTCCCGATCGTCGCGCTCACCGCCGACGCGCTGCCGGAGCAGCGCGCCGCGTGCCTGACCGCCGGCTGCGACGCGCACCTCGGCAAGCCCTTCACGCGCGAGGGGCGCTACGGGCTGCTGACGCGCTTCCTCGGCGGCGCGGCGCTGCCGGCGTCGCCCGCGCCGGCGCCCGTGCCGGCTCCCGCGCCCGACGCGGACGAGGAGATCCCGGCCGAGATCGCCGACCTCGCCGAGGAGTATCTCGAGAACCGCCGCGGCGACGCCGCGAAGCTGCGCCGTGCGGTGGCCGCTGGCGCGCTCGACGACGCGCGCCGCGTCGGCCACAACATGAAGGGCTCGGGCGCCGGCTACGGCTTCGCGCGCGTCACCGAGATCGGCTCCGGCGTCGAGCAGGCTGCGGCGCGCGGCGACGCCGCGGCGGTCGCGCGTCTCGCCGAAGCGCTCGACGAGTACGCGGCGAAGCGTCTCGCCGACCTGCGCGGGTCCGGTTGAGTCCGCGTCGCCGCGTCACTGCAGCAGGCGCGTCACGAACTCGCGGCAGCGCGCGAGGTCGAAGGGCTTGCGCAGGAAGGGCACGCCCTCCGATCCGGGCGGACGCAGCGGCAGCGCCGACGCCATCGCGATCCTCGCGCGCGGCTGAAGTGCTCGGCTCAGCCGCAGCACCGACCAGCCGCTCGTCGAGTCCGGCAGCAGGAAGTCGGCGATCACGGCGTCGAAGTCGTAGCGCTCGAGCGCGACGCGCGCGCCGTCGGCGTCGGCGGCCCAGTGGATCGCCGCATCGGGGCTCGCCGCGCGCACCGCGCGCTCGATCAGCCGCCACATCTCGAGGTCGTCCTCGACGACGAGCAGGCGCGGCCTGCGCAGGCGCAGCAGCTCGCCCCCCACCGCGCGGGTCGATTCGGGGTTCGTCATGGTCCACCTCGCACCGGGTCCGGCTCGACTCTGCGGCCGCCCGCGTCCAGCGGCGGTCGGGGTCGCGTCCAGTTATCTCGACGCGGCGGGCTCCCGGCGCGGCTCGACGAAGCGGTAGCCGGCGCCGCGGACGGTCTCGATCAGCTCGCGCAGCGGGCCGAGCTTGCGGCGCAGGTTGCACAGGTGGGTGTCGATCGTTCGTTCGGTGATCGTGCAGTCGCCGACCAGCGCGCGCGCGAGCTGCGAGCGCGTGAAGACGCGACCCGGCGCGTCGGCGAGCGCCGCGAGCAGGCGCAGCTCGTGCGCGGTGAGGTCGAGGTCGCGCTCGACGCCGTCGACGAGCCGCGACGCGCGGAAGCGGTCGCGGTCGATCCGCAGCGGCCCGATCACGCGCACGGCCGAGATCTGCTCGAGGCTGCGCCGGCGCCGCAGCCGCGCGCCGACGCGCGCACGCAGCTCGGCCGCGTCGAAGGGCTTGTCGACGAAGTCGTCGGCGCCCAGACCGAAGGCGGTCACCTTCGTGTCGACCGAGTGCCGGCCCGAAAGGAACATGATCGGGACCGCCTCGGTCGCGGCGTCGCCGCGCAGCTCCGAGCAGAGCGCGAGCCCGTCGCCGTCGGGCAGGCCGATGTCGAGCAGCACGAGGTCGGGCGTCGACTCGGCGAGCGCGTTGCGCGCGGCCGCGAGCCCTTCGCACAGCCGCAGCGCGAAGCGGCCGCCGAGCGCGCGATCGATCAGGCGCCGCGTGTCCGGACAGTCCTCGACGACGAGCACTCCGCCCATGGCGCTCGTATCGGATCGCGCGGGCCGGCCGTGTAGTACCGAGCCCACATGGAGCGCATTTGTTGCGCAACGGCCGCGATTCCCCGGGGGAAAGCGGAGACGCGTCCCCGCGACTGCTCTAACGTGCTCGAGCGCGCTCGAGAGAGAGCCCAGCGAAGCCCGAGGCCTTCACGGCGCTTTGCGGCGCTCGCTCGCGCGGACCGCAAGGGGGAAAGCCGGCATGGAGTTCTTCGGCGAGTTCATGCCTCACGGGCACTGCTACCTGTGGACGCCGTCGATCCTGTGGACGACGGTGGTCTCGGACGCGGTGATCGCGCTGGCCTACTTCTCGATCCCGCTCGCGCTGGTCTACTTCGCGCGCCGCCGCGAGGACCTGCCCTTCAGCTGGATGTTCGTGCTCTTCGGCGTGTTCATCCTCGCGTGCGGCACCGGCCACGTGCTCGACGTCTGGAACACCTGGCGCGGCGACTACGGCGCCGAGGCGCTCGTGAACGCGGTGACCGCGGTGGCGTCGATCGCGACCGCGGTCGTGCTGTGGCCGCTGCTGCCGCGCGCGCTGGCGCTGCCGAGCCCGACGCAGCTCGCCGAGGCCAACGACGCGCTGCGCAACGAGATCGGCACGCGCGAGCAGGCGCAGCGCGAGCTCCAGGCCCAGGCCCACGAGCTCGAGCTGGCGCGCGACGCCGCGCAGGCGGCGAGCCGCGCGAAGGGCCAGTTCCTCGCGAACATGAGCCACGAGATCCGCACGCCGCTCAACGCCGTGATCGGCTTCTCGGAGATCCTGCTCACGACCGATCTGACCGAGCAGCAGCGCGAGCACGTGCACGCGGTGATCGACTCGGGCGACGTGCTGCTGAACGTCGTCAACGACATCCTCGACTACTCGCGGCTCGAAGCCGGGCGCATGGAGTTCGAGTGCGTGCCCTTCGACCTCGAGGACCTCGTCGGCGACACGCTGCGCTCGTTCGCGGTGCGCGCCGAGCACAAGGGGCTCGAGCTGCTGTGCCAGATCGACGCCGACGTCCCGCGCGGGCTGCGCGGCGACCCGAGCCGGCTGCGCCAGGTGCTGACGAACCTGATCTCGAACGCGCTGACCTTCACCGAGCGCGGCGAGATCGAGATCGCGATCTCGCGAGCCGCCGACGACGGGCGGCTGCACTTCCGGGTGCGCGACACCGGCATCGGCATCGAGCCGCAGGACCTCGGGCGCATCTTCGAGTCCTTCGAGCAGGCCGACCCGTCGACCGCGCGCCGCTTCGGCGGCACCGGGCTCGGCCTGTCGATCTGCCGCGGCATCGTCGAGCGGCTCGGCGGCTCGCTCGGCGCCGACAGCGCGCCGGGCCGCGGGAGCGTCTTCCACTTCGACGCGCGCTTCGAGATCGCCGACGCCGGAACGCCGCCGGCGGCCGCGCCGGTGCCGCTCCAGGGAGCGCGCGTGCTCGTCGTCGACGACAACGCGTCGAACCGCTCGATCCTCGCCGCGCAGCTGCTGCGCCGCCGCATGCGGCCGGTGCTCGCCGCATCGGCGGCCGAGGGCCTCGCGGCGCTGCGCGAGGCGGAGGCGGAGGGCGACCCCTTCGCGATGCTGCTGACCGACTTCAACATGCCGGGACTCGACGGCTTCGCGTTCGTCGAGCGAATCCGCGCCGAGGGCGCGCACGAGGGGCTCCGGATCCTGCTGCTCACGTCGGCCGGCGTCGGCTCCGAGCTGCGACGGGTCGAGGAGCTCGGCATCGCGGCCCGGGTGATGAAGCCGCTGAAGGAGAAGGAGCTCTTCGGCGTGATCGCGCGCGTGCTCGGCGGCGGCGACGCGGACGCCCCCAGCGCCTTCCGGCGCATACGGGCGGGCGAGCCCGGGAGCGCGCCGCTGCCCGACCTGCCGCCGCTGCGGATGCTGCTCGTCGAGGACAGCGTGCCGAACCAGCGGGTGGCGCTCGCGATGCTCGAGGGCCGGGGCCACGCGATCGTCGTCGCGAAGAACGGCGAGGAGGCGCTCGCGCTCTTCGCCGCGCAGTCCTTCGACGTGGTGCTGATGGACATCCAGATGCCGGTGATGGACGGCTTCGCGTGCACCGCGGCGATCCGCACCTCGGAGGCCGAGGCCGGCCGGCGTGTGCCGATCGTCGCGATGACGGCGCACGCGATGCACGGCGACCGCGAGAAGTGCGCCGCCGCCGGAATGGACGACTACGTCGCGAAGCCGATCCGGCGCGAGGACCTGTTCCGCGCGCTGGCGCGCGCGCTCGGCGCGGCGGCGGAGCCCGACGGGCCGGGCTCCGCCCGCTAGCGCGGCGCGTGGCGCGGGCGCCGCCGCGGCCGGCGCCGCGACAGGAGCAGGCGGGGGTCGACGT
>CAZQYK010000117.1:0-2847 GCA_964597285.1 uncultured Spirochaetales bacterium | reverse complement strand
GGCGGCCGAGCGCTTCATCGCTGCGAACCCGCTCGGCGAGGTGTCGATCCGCCTCGCGGCCGATCGCGCCGCGCCCGACGCCCCGTGGCACGCGCGCGAGCGCTGGCTCGACCGCGCGTGGTACGCGTTCGGCCCGCTGCTGCCGCGCCGCCACCACACGCTCGAGGTGCGGCTGCGGCGGCCCGACGGCGGCTTCGACGCGGCGCAGGTGCACCGCGTCGGGCGCGACGGCCTGCCGCCGTGGATCGGGGCGTTCCGCGAAGCGGCGCTCGCGGCCCACGCGGCTCGGGCCGAGCGCGCCGCCGCGGGACGCGCGCTCGTGTGGCCCGCGGCGCTCGCCGCGTGGCGCGGGCGCGACGTCGGGCAGTGGTGGGCGGACGAGCGCGCCGGCGTGCGCGCGGTCGAGGTCGGCACCGGGCACCTGCTGGTGCAGGACCTGCGCGCCGTCGACCCGGCGCCGCGCTTCCAGCCCACCGGCACGTGGACGCGCGGCGCGCACTTCGTGATGGCCGGCGGCAGCCTCGGCGTGCTCGCGGCGATCCACGAGGAGGTCGAGCGCAGCCACGTCGCGAACCTCTCGCTGATCCTCCTCGCGATCTTCGCGCTGCACGCGCTCACCTATCGCTCGCTCGCGAGCGGCGCGATCGTGCTGCTCCAGCTGGCGACCGCGACGCTGGTCTCGCTCGCGTACATGGCGCTCCGCGGCACCGGCCTGAACGTGCACACGCTGCCGGTGCAGGCGGTCGGCGTCGGGATCGGGGTCGACTACGCGATCTACGTCGTCGACCGGATCCGCGAGGAGCGCGCGCGAGGACTCGCGCTCGAGGAGGCCGTGCGGCGCGCGGTCGGGACGACCGGCCTCGCGGTGATCTTCACCGCGACGACGCTCGTCGGCGGCGTCGCACTGTGGAGCTTCTCGGACCTGCGCTTCCAGGCCGAGATGGCGCAGCTGCTGGCGCTCTTGATGGGGCTCAACATGCTCGGCGCGGTCGCGGTCGTCCCGGCGCTGTACGTGATCCTGCAGCCGTCAAGCGCGGATCGGTGTAGCGCGGCTATTCCGCCTCGAAGTGGCGCAGGATCCGCGCCGCGTTCTCCTCGGCCGCCCGGCCGGTGATGTCGACGACCTGCCAGGCCTGCTCGCGGTAGAGGCGCCGCGCGCGGCGCACCTCCTCGATCAGCGCCTCCGGGTCGGCGTAGGTCGTGTACGGCGGCGCGCCGAGCGCGCGCACGCGAGCCTGGCGGATCGTCAGCAGCAGCGACGGGTCGACCGTCAGGGCGAAGACCTTGCGCGGGTCGAGGTCGAGCAGCGCCCGCGGCGGCTCGATGCCGGGCACGATCGGCACGTTGCCGGTCTTGTAGCCGCGCTGCGCGAGGTACATCGAGAGCGGCGTCTTCGAGGTGCGAGAGACCCCGGTCAGCACGATGTCGGCGCGGAAGAGCGTGTGCAGATTCGCGCCGTCGTCGTGGCGGACGGCGAACTCCACCGCCTCGATGCGCTTGAAGTAGTCGTCCGAGAAGCCGTGCAGCAGGCCCGGCTGCGCGCGCGGCTCGGCCTGCAGGTGCTCGGCGACCTGCGCGATCATGCCGCCGAGCACGTCGAAGGTCGCGACGCCGCGCGCCGCGGCCTCGTCGAGCAGGCCGCGTGCGACGCGGCGGTCGACGAGCGTGAAGATCACCAGCGCGCCGACGCGCTCGGCTTCGGCGACGACGCGGCGCGCGAGCGAGGGCTGCCGGATCCCGCCGAAGCGGCGCAGCTTGCACTCGACGCGGAACTGCGCGAGCGCCGCCTGCGCGACCGCGGCGCCGGTGTCGCCGGTGCCATCCGACACGACGAAGATCGGCTTCGGCGAAGGCGCGGCCTCGCTCATCACGAGGAGCTTGCCGCACTTCCCCGCGCCGGGCCGCGACTCCCGAGCCCCGCGGCGATCCACTAGATTTCCCGCCCATGCCCTACGACCCGGCCGCGATCGAGGCGAAGTGGCAGGCCTGGTGGCAGGAGCACCGGGTCTTCCGCAGCGAGGTCGACCCGTCGAAGCCGAAGTTCTACGTGCTCGACATGTTCCCGTACCCGTCGGGCTCCGGGCTGCACGTCGGGCATCCGAAGGGCTACATCGCCACCGACGTGCTGTCGCGCTACAAGCGCATGCGCGGCTTCAACGTGCTGCACCCGATGGGCTGGGACGCGTTCGGCCTGCCCGCCGAGCAGTACGCGATCGAGACCGGCACCCACCCGCGCGAGACCACCGAGCGCAACCTCCGCACCTTCCAGCGGCAGCTCTCGTCGCTCGGGCTCGACTACGACTGGTCGCGCGAGATCGACACGACCGATCCCGGCTACGTGCGCTGGACGCAGTGGATCTTCTGCCGCCTCTACGAGCGCGGCCTCGCCTATCTCGCCGAGGTTCCGGTCAACTGGTGCCCGGCGCTCGGCACCGTGCTCGCGAACGAGGAGGTGATCGACGGCAAGAGCGAGCGGGGCGGGCACCCGGTGGTGCGCGTACCGATGCGCCAGTGGATGCTGCGCATCACCGCCTACGCCGACCGGCTGATCGAAGACCTCGACCTCGTCGACTGGCCCGAGCCGATCAAGAAGATGCAGCGCGACTGGGTCGGCCGCTCGGTCGGCGCGCGGATCCGCTTCGACGTCGAGGGCTCGAAGCACGGCGTCGACGTGTTCACGACGCGGCCGGACACGCTCTTCGGCGCCACCTACCTGGTGCTCGCGCCGGAGCACCCGCTCGTCGCCGAGCTCACGGGCGACACGCAGCGCGCCGAGGTAGGGGCCTACGTCGAGCGCACGGCGCGGCGCAGCGAGCGCTCGCGCCTCGCGGACGCCGAGTCGAAGAC
>CAZQYK010000116.1:0-2826 GCA_964597285.1 uncultured Spirochaetales bacterium | reverse complement strand
CCGCCGGTCGCAGGCGGCGAGCGGCGACAGGACTCGGTCGCGGCCGGCCTCGCGGCGCTGCCGGACGGGGTCGCGTGGGTCGCGGTGCACGATGCGGCACGCGCGCTGCTGCGGCCCGAGGCCGCGACGCGCGTCGTCGAGGCCGCGCGCGAGACCGGCGCGGCGCTGCTCGCGGCCCCGGTGCGCGACACCCTGAAGCGCGTGCGCGACGGGCGCGTCGTCGAGACGCCCGACCGCGAGGAGCTCTGGGCGGCGCAGACGCCGCAGGTGTTCCGCACGGAGCTGCTGCGCGCCGCGCTCGAGAAGGCGCGCGCCGAGGGCCGCAGCGGCACCGACTGCGCGCAGCTCGTCGAGGCGCTCGGCGTCGCGGTGCGCGTCGTGCCCGGCGACGCCGACAACTGGAAGATCACCGACGCCGCCGACCTCGACGCCGCGGCGCGCGCCCTCGAGGCGCGCCGGTGAGCCTGCGCGTGGGACACGGCTTCGACGCGCACGCGCTGATTGCGCGGGTCCTCGAGGGATTCCGATGAGCTCCCGCGTGGGACACGGCTTCGACGCGCACGCGCTCGTCGAGGGGCGGTCGCTGTGGCTCGGCGGCGTCGAGCTGCCGCACGAGCGCGGCCTCGAGGGCCACTCGGACGGCGATGTGCTGCTGCACGCGGTCGCCAGCGCGCTGCTCGGGGCGCTCGGTGCGGGCGGCCTCGGCGAGCACTTCCCGTCGTCCGACCCTTCGCTGGCCGGCGTCGCGAGCGGCCGGCTCGTGGCCCGCGTGGCGGAGCAGGTCGCCGCGCGCGGCCTCGAGCTCGGCAACCTCGACGCGACGGTCGTGGCGCAGGCGCCGCGCCTGGCGCCGCACCTGCCCAGGATGCGCGCCGCGATCGCCGCGCTGCTCGGCGCCGACCCCGAACGCGTCAACGTCAAGGCCACCAGCACCGACCACCTCGGCAGCATCGGCCGCGGCGAGGGCATCGCCGCGCACGCGGTCGTGCTGCTCGTGGAGCGCGCGCCGTGAGCGACGCATTCCGCCTCGTCTCGGACTTCACGCCGACCGGCGACCAGCCGCGCGCGATCGACGAGCTCGCCGCCGGCGTGCGCCGCGGCGACCCGCACCAGACGCTGCTCGGCGTCACCGGCAGCGGGAAGTCGTTCACGGTCGCCTGCGTCGTCGAGCGGATCAACCGCCCGACGCTCGTGATGGCGCCGAACAAGACCCTCGCAGCGCAGCTCTACGCCGAGTTCTCCGAGCTCTTCCCGGACAACGCGGTCGAGTACTTCGTGTCGTACTACGACTACTACCAGCCCGAGGCCTACATCCCGTCGACCGACACCTACATCGAGAAGGACTCGTCGATCAACGACGAGATCGACAAGATGCGCCACTCGACGACCCACTCGCTGCTGACGCGGCGCGACGTGCTCGTCGTCGCGAGCGTCTCGTCGATCTACGGCCTCGGCGCCCCCGAGCACTACGGCTCGATGCACGTCTTCCTCGAGGCCGGGCGCCCCTGCGTGCGCGACGAGCTGCTGCGGCGCCTCGTCGACATGCTCTACGAGCGCAACGACCTCGACTTCCACCGCGGCACCTTCCGCGTCCGCGGCGACGTCGTCGAGGTGTTTCCCCAGTACGAGGCCGAGCGCGCGCTGCGGATCGAGTTCTTCGGCGACGAGATCGAGGGCCTGGCCGAGATCGACCCGCTGCGCGGCGTCGTGCTGTCGCGGCCGAAGAAGGCGATGATCTACCCGGCGAGCCACTACGTCGCGACCGACGAGACCCTCGCGCGCGCGATCTCCGGCATCCGCGGCGAGCTGCAGGAGCGCCTGGCCTCCTTCCGCGGGTCGAGCAAGCTGCTCGAGGCGCAGCGCCTCGAGCAGCGCACGCTCTACGACCTCGAGATGCTGGAGGAGATGGGCTTCTGCCACGGCGTCGAGAACTACTCGCGCTGGCTCGACGGCCGCGACGCCGGCCAGACGCCGTACACGCTCTACGACTACTTCCCGGACGACCTGCTCGTCGTGCTCGACGAGAGCCACATCAGCGTGCCCCAGATCGGTGGCATGTACCGGGGGGACCGCGCGCGCAAGGAGACGCTCGTCGAGTACGGCTGGCGGCTGCCGTCGGCGCTCGACAACCGGCCGCTGCGCTTCGACGAGTGGGAGGTGCGCGCGCCGCAGCGGATCTACGTCTCGGCGACGCCGGCCGACTACGAGCTCGAGCGCAGCGGCGGCGTCGTCGTCGAGCAGATCATCCGGCCGACCGGCCTCGTCGACCCGAAGGTCGAGATCCGGCCGGCGGCGGGGCAGGTCGACGACCTGCTCGGCGAGATCCGCGCGCGCGTCGACGCCGGCGAGCGCGTGCTCGTGACGACGCTGACCAAGCGCATGGCCGAAGACCTGGCCGAGTACTACACCGAGGTCGGGGTCCGCTGCCGCTATCTCCATTCCGAGATCGAGACGCTGGAGCGGGTGAAGATCCTGAGGGGCCTGCGCCGCGGCGAATTCGACGTGCTCATCGGCATCAACCTGCTCCGGGAGGGCCTGGACCTCCCGGAGGTGTCCCTGGTCGCCATTCTCGATGCGGACAAAGAGGGATTTCTGCGATCGGCAGGATCGCTGATCCAGACGATGGGGCGCGCGGCGCGGAACGTGAACGGAACCGCGATTCTGTACGCGGACATCGTGACGGATTCGATGCGCCAGGCGATGGACGAGACCGAGCGCCGAAGAGTCATTCAGCGCGATTACAACGAGCGCCACGGGATCACTCCCGAAAGTATCGTCAAGTCGACCGACGCCGTCCTGGTGTCGGTCGCCGAGGCCGACTACCTG
>CAZQYK010000115.1:0-8457 GCA_964597285.1 uncultured Spirochaetales bacterium | reverse complement strand
CCGGCGCTCGGCAACCCACGGCATTCCCGCCGGAGGACGACCTACCGTCGTCGCGATGAGCCACGACGGTGGTGCGACCTTCGTTCCGGTCGAGGTGCTCCACGCGAACGATCCCGCGGGGGGGACGGATCGCGGCTCGATTGCCGTGGGCCCCGCTCCCCCTGGCTCGTCTGCGGAGGGCAGCCTATGGGTCACGTATCTCGATGCGTCGACTGTCCCCCGGCGGATCGTCGCGCGCGGTGCTGGATTGGACGCGAGTGGCAACCCGATCGTCGACTTCTGCGGTACCGGCACCGGCGTGTTCTGCGTCGAGCAGATCGTCGCGGAAAGCGATGAGATGGACAACGTCCACCCCGGTCACATAGCCGTCGGCCCCGACGGTCAAGTGCTCGTGACGTATCAGCGCTGGCTCTTCCAGACCACCGGCCCTACGAGATTATTCGCTGAGCTCGACCAGGACGGGCTCGAGAACGTCCAAGGGTTTGCGCCGCCAGGCACGAACCCGGTGCTGATCAGCAACGTCGGTCTCCGTGAAACGATTCCTCCCCACCCTGCGCGCAAGATCGCTCCGTGGCCCAACCTCGCATGGGATCGTGCTGCTGGACTGCACGGTCGCCTCTATCTGGTGTCGACCACCGAGGAACCGCAGGGCAGCGCGGATACCGACATCGGGCTTCTCGTATCCGACGACGAGGGCGCGACCTGGTTCGACCCGAGCGATCCGGGCTCGAGCACTCCGAGGCGCGTCAACGACGATCCCGTCGTCCCTGGCGAGGTCAGAAGCCAGTTCTTCCCACACATCGCCGTGGACCAGACGACCGGCCACGTGGTCGTCGCTTGGCACGACCCGCGCAACGACCCGGCGAACCGCGAAACCGAGCTTTTCCACGGCTTCAGCGCCGACTCGGGAGCGACGTTCACGAACGTCTCGGCCTCCGACGGGTTCTTCTCGAGAGCGAGCAGCAGCAACATCGAGACCTCGCACGGCGACTACCTCGGGGTCGACTTCCACGGCGGCCGGGCGTACGCCGCGTGGGTCGACAACTCCGATCTGACGATGGACAACCCCGACCCGGCCTGCCCGGCCGACCCGAGCGTGCGCTGCATGGACGTCTACGTGCCCGAGCCGGGCCTCGCGATGCAGCGGCTGGCGGGCCTCCTCGCGCTGTCGTATCTGGCTGGATCGAGGCGCAGCTTCGGTCATCCGCCCCGCAGAACACGTCGTCACTAGCTACCCGCTGGACCTGGGCCCCATCGGCTCGCTCGCTGGACGCGTTCGGGAGGAGGAGCGATGGACCGCAGTCGGATCGGGCTGATCTGCCTCGACGTCTCGGGGACGGTCGTGCGCGGCAGCACCGGGCCCGCGCTCGACGGCGCCGTCGACGCGCTGCGCCGGCTGGGCCGGGACTGGCCGCTGTGCTTCGTCACGAACGTCACGAGCCGCACCCACGGCCAGCTCGCCGAGCACCTGGGCGGGCTCGGCCTGCTCGACGACCCGGACGCGCTCTACACGCCATCGGCGACCGCGCGCCGCGTGCTGCAGCCCGACGGCCGCGACGCCGGCGTGCTGCTCGTCGACGGCCCGGCCGCCGCCGACTTCGGCTGGTTCCGCCGCGACGCCGACGGTCCGACGGTGCTGCTCGGCACCGAGGGCCACGGGCTGCGCGTCGAGGAGCTCCAGCCGGCGTTCCGCCGCCTGCTCGACGGCGCCGACCTGTTCGCGCTGCAGCGCAACCGCTACTTCGAGCGCAAGGGCGAGCTGTGGACCGACGTCGGGCCGGTCGCCGCGTTCCTCGCCTACGCCGCCGACTGCGAGGTGCAGGTGCTCGGCAAGCCGTCGCGGCTGCTCTACGAGGCGATCGCCGCCGAGGCCGGGATTTCGCTCGAGCGCGTCCTGATGGTCGGCGACGACGCCGAGTTCGACGCGTCGGCCGCGGTCGCGCTCGGCCTCCAGGCCGTGCTCGTCCGCACCGGCAAGTACCGGGCGGGCGACGAGGAGCGCGTCGACCCGGCGCCGACCGCGACGCTCGACTCGATCGCCGACCTGCCGGCGTGGCTCGGCGTCGAAGACTGACTAGCGCCGCCGCCGCCGCGCGCCGAGCGCGGCGAGGCCGAGCGCGAGCAGCGCGGCGCTCGCGGGCTCCGGCGTCGCGACGAACACGCCCTCGCGGCCGTCGGTGAAGGTGAGGCCGAACGCGAGCCAGCCGCCGTCGTTCAGGCCCCGGCCGCGGGCATCCGAGTCGCCGAAGAAGTCGATCGACTCGACGATCGCGACGTCGCCGAGGCCGAGCTCCCAGAGCATCCCCTCGCGCACGACGAGGTTCAGCACGCCGTGGCGGTCGAGCAGCCACAGGCTGCCGTCGTTCGCGCCGGTGACGCCCTGGAGCGCGCCGCCGAGCGTCGCCTCGAACGCGACCTCGCCGGCGTCGTTCAGTGCCCAGTCCGAGAACGCGGCGAAGGTCGCGTCGCCGAGGCCGAGGCTCGTGCCGGGCGCCAGGTCGCCGGACGCCGCCGCCTTCGAGAGCGTCCCGCCCTCGTCGAGGAAGAGGCCCGTGCCGGTGTCGAGGAACGCGCGGAAGAGCACGTCGCCGACGTCGTTGATCAGCGGGCTGCTGAAAGTGTCGAAGACGCGTCCGCCGGTGTCGGGCGCCGTCTGGCCCTCGCGCGCGACGAGCGCGAGGGCACCCGGCGCGCCGGCCCAGACGCCGCGGTCGTCGCCGGCCGTGACGCCGCCGACGCCGACCTCGAGCCCGGCGTGGAACGCCACCTTCCCCTGGTCGTTCAGGTCGCCGGCGACGAAGTTCGCGAACTGGCCCGAGGTCCCGGCCGCGGCGCTGCCGTCGCGCGCGGCGAGCTGGAGGCCGCCGGCCGGCCCGGCCCAGATGCCGGTGCCGCCGTCGTCGAGCGTCGCGCGGAACGCGACGCCGCCGGCACCGTCGACGAGCGTCCCCTCGAAGCCGACGAAGCTCGCGCCGCCGGCGCCCGGCGCGAGGCCGCCCTCGCGCGCGACCATCGCGAGGCCGCCGGTCGGCCCGGCCCACACCGCGCGGTCGTCGTCCGTCGTCACGCCGCCGCCGGTGAGCCCGCCGTGGAACGCGACCTCGCCCGCGTCGTTGAACGCCGGCTCCGAGAGCGGCCCGGCGTAGAGCTGACCGGCCGGCGCGCCGGCCGCCTGCTGGCCCGAGAGCGCGACGGGCGCGAGCGCGCCCGAGCCCTCCGACCAGACGCCGACCTGGCCCGGCGCGGTCGTCGACGCGCGGAACGCGACCTGGCCGGCGTCGTTGAGCGCCGGCGGCGCGATCGCGACGTCCCAGGTTCCGCCGCCCGGCGCCGGCGAGCCCTGACGCTCGACGAGCGCGAGCGCGCCGCCGCCCTCGGACCACATGCCGAGGTCGTTCGTCGCGTCGACGGCGCCGCCCTGCGCGAGCGTCGCGGTGAACGCGACCTCGCCGCTCGCGTTCAGCACGACCGGGAGGAAGAGCTCCCAGGTCGCGCCGCCGGTCCCGGGCGCGACGTCGCCAGTGACCGCGACGGTGCGGTACGTGAACGCCGCCGCCGGCCCGGCGGCGGCGAGCGCGGCGCACGACACCGCGATCGGAACGAAGCGTCGCGACGCGCGCACACACCGGGTGCCCGGAGCCATCGGAATCCCCTCCCTAGCAACAGCCGCAGCGGCAGCGTGTTGGGCGGCCCGCATCGTAGGGAGGCGCGGCAAGCGGGGTCAAGGCGCATCGGCGCGCGAAGTCGCTGCTTCGCTAGGCGAATGACTCGAAGGCCGTCGTAGTGCGTCCGTTCAGCGCGTCTCGCGCGCTCCGGTCGCGAGCCAGCGCGCGCACGCCTCGCCGAGCTCGGCCACGGCGCGCGCCTCGTACTCGGCGCAGTCCTCGGCGCGCAGCACGTCGCGCCAGCGCCCGTTCACGCCCTTGTGGATGAAGACCTCGGCGCCGGCGTCCCAGAACGCGCCGCCGAGCGGCACGCTCTTGCGCGCGTTGCGCTTCATCCACTCGAAGGAGCAGTGTTCGAGCACGGCGTTCCAGCGCGACTCGTCGATCGGGATGCCGAGGAAGGCCGCGATGCGGCGGATCTCTCCGGGCATGTCGCGCTTCAGGTCGGCGAAGTGCACGAACGCGACGTTCGGCAGCCCGCGGATCGCCCACCACGATCGCACGTTCTCCCAGAAGGGCCAGAAGGGGTGGCCGTCGCGGTCCATCCAGTCGCGCCAGTAGTGGCGCACGTCGCCCGGCGGCGGCTCGATCGGCGGCCCGGCGCGGCCCGGCGTGTCGTTGAGCGCCTCGTACCACGACGCGTTCGCGTTCGCGTGGTGGTTGTACATGCTCCACACCACGTCGCGGGCGTCGCGTCCGATGTAGAGGTACTTCGCCCGGGGCGAGAAGCGCAGCGCGTCGACCGGCAGGTGCGTCTTCAGGAAGCGGCGGTGCGTCTGCGCCTCGACGAGCGGAAGCTTCACCTCCTTCGGCGGCACGCGCAGGTCGAGCCACGGCGACATCTCGGCGACCTCGAGCTCGGGGTCGGCGCCGAAGAGCAGCTGCCCGAGGATCTGCTGCATCCACGTCGTGCCCGACTTCGCGTAGGTCGAGACGACGATGTCGTCGTCGCGGAAGCACAGGTCGTTCCAGATCGTCGAGTCGAAGTGGTGGTTGTGGAGCTCGCGGGTCTTGACCGGCCAGGCGACGTCGCCGCTCATGCAGGGGGCTCCGGCCGTCACTCCTCTCCGCGCAGCGCCTCGAGCAGCTCGCGGTCGAGCTTGGCCTTGACCGTGCGGCGGTCGAGGCCGAGCCGGCGCGCCGACTCCTCGTAGCTGCCGCAGCGGTGGTAGACGTGCGTACAGTAGCGCCGCAGCAGCTCGTCGGCGCTGAGCTCGGCGCCGGCGAGCGCGGCGTCGAGCGGGCCGGCGCCGGGCGGAGCGTCGGGCAGGCGCGGCGGGCGGTAGCGGCCACGGATCAGCACGTTGCGCACGCACTGCTCGAGCTCGCGCACGTTGCCCGGCCATGCGTAGTCGACGCCGAGCTCGCGCTCGACGTAGCGGCGCACCTCGCGCGCGAGGCCCGGGCCCTCGTCGGGTCCGGCGACGCGCGCTGCGATCACCGCGAGCAGGTCGTCGAGCTCCTTCGGGTCGTCGCGCAGCTGGTCGCGCAAGGTGGGCGTCTCGATCCAGTCGGCGCACAAGCGGTAGAAGAAGTCGGCGCGGAAACGGCCGGCGCCGATCTCGGCCCCGAGATCGCGGTTGGTCGCGGCGACGAGCTTGCCCTCGAAGGTGCGCTCGGCCGTCTCGCCGATGCGCTGGAAGCGGCGGCTCTGGAGCACGCGCAGGAGCTTCACCTGGATGCCGGGGTCGAGCTCGCCGATCTCGTCGAGGAACACCGTTCCGTGGGCGCCGCAGGTCTCGAGCCAGCCGGCGCGGTCCTCGACGGCGCCGGTGAACGCGCCGCGCCGGTGCCCGAAGAGCTCGGACTCGATCAGCGTCGGCGAGAGCGCCGACAGGTTCACCGGGTGGAACGCGCCGGAGAGGTCGGCCGGAAACGCGCTCTGCTTCGGGTCGAAGGGCACGAAGCGCGACAGCGCGATCGCTCGCGCGACGAGCTCCTTGCCGGTGCCCGACGGGCCGGTCACGAGCGTCGGGATGTCGCCCATCCGCTCGACGAGCGCGCGGCGGTAGCGCGGCACGTCGTGCGTGAAGATCGACTGCCACACCGCGGCGCGCAGCCGCGCGGCCGGCATCGACCCCCCGTAGATGCGGCGGTAGGTGTGGTGGAACGCGCGGCGGATCTGGTAGCCCCACGCGAACAGGAAGGGCGCGTCGCTCGCGACCGGCAGCGAGACGCCGGGGATGCGCAGCAGCTCGTGCACGTCGCGCGCGAACTCGCGGAACGCGTCGACGCGCAACGCGGTGCTCTCGCCGACCTCGGCCTTCAGCACCAGTGCGAGCCACGCGTTCTCGTAGCGCATGTAGAGCAGGTGCCGGACGGCGCCCTCGTAGTGCACGAGCTCGTCGCGGCTCGCCTGCGCGCCGTCGGCGAGCCGGCGGCGCAGCTCGGGCACGAGCTCGTCGATCAGCGCGCGCAGCCGCGGGATGTTCGGCTGGAGGCGCATCAGGTCGGCCTCGGCGTGCCAGACACGGCCGGTGTCGACCCACGCGTCGCCGAGCGCCGCGCGCTCGCTCTCGGCGCGCTCGGGCAGGAAGGGGTTGCCGTCGGCGAGCGCGGCCACCGCCTGGAGCACCCGACCCTCGGACTCGCTGACGAAGCGCATGGTCGAACATCGACGGTACCCGGCCCGGCATTGAGTGCGCACCGGGGGCGGATCCCGAGCGGCCGGGCGCGGGCGCAGGCGCGGCCCACAACCGTTCGCCGTAGAATCGGAATGCGCCGGGCCGCGGCGGCGGCACGGCGCGTGCTCCCCGGCGGCGCCGAGAGGAGGTCCCGAATGCGCGAGCGCGGCTCCGTCCCCGGCCCCGGAGCGCCGATGAGGCCCGGGATGCGCCGCTGGCTCGACCGCGTGGCGCGTGCGCTCGCGCGCCTGCTCGTCGCGATCTTCTTCCGCGACGTCGAGGCGCGCGGCCTCGAGCGCGTGCCGGCGCGCGGTCCGGTGCTCTTCGTCGCGAACCACGGCAACGCGCTCGTCGACCCGGTGATCCTCGGCGCCGCGCTGCCGCGCCTGCCGCGCTTCCTTGCGAAGCACACGCTGTGGAGCAACCCCGCCGCGTGGCCGCTGCTCCAGCTCGGCGGCGCGGTGCCGGTCTACCGCGCGCAGGACGGCGCCACGTCGCGCAACCGCGAGACCTTCGCGCGCTGCTTCGACGAGCTCGTCGCCGGCGGCGCGGTCGCGCTGTTTCCCGAGGGGATCAGCCACGATCAGCCGTCGCTCCAGCCGCTGCGCACCGGCGCCGCGCGCATCGCGCTCGGCGCGCGCGCGTGCGGCGCCGAGCCGGTCGCGATCGTGCCGGTGGGCCTCACCTTCGAGGCGAGGGAGCGCTTCCGCTCGCGGCTGCTCGTGAGCGTCGGCGAGCCGATCCGGCCCGACCCCGACGCGAGCCCGGACGACGCCGACGCGGTGCGCGCGCTGACCGAGGCGATCGACGCCGGCCTGCGCGACGTGACGCTGAACTTCGACTCGTGGCAGACCGCGCGCCTCGTCGAGCGCGCCGCCGAGATCTACGCGTCCGACGACGAGCGCCCGCTGCCCGGGCTCTCGCCGCTGGCCGATCGCTTCTCGCTGCGGCGCGCGTTCGGGCTCGGCTACGAGGACGCGCGCGCGAAGCATCCCGAGCGCGTCGAGGCGCTCGAGGGCATGGCCACGCGCTACGAGCTGCTGCTCGAGAGCCTGCGCCTGCGCGACGACCACGTGACCTCGCGCTACCCGTGGAGCGACGCGCTCGCGTACGCGGTCGACACGATCCCGGCGCTCGCGCTGCGTCTCCCCTTCGCCGCGGTCGGCCTGGCGCTGAACTACCTGCCCTACCGCCTGCCCGGCTTCGTCGCCGAGCGCGTCCGCGAGCAGGCCGACCAGCCGGCGAGCTACAAGCTGCTCGCGGGCCTGTTCCTGTTCCCGATCTTCTGGGGACTCGAGATCGCGCTCGCGGCCGGGGCATGGGGCGCGCGCGGCGCGCTCGCGATGGCCGTCGTCGCGCCGGCGACGGGCTGGGTGGCGCTGCGCTTCTACGAGCGCAACGAGAGCTTCTGGAACGAGCTGCGCGCGTACCTGACGCTGCGCCTCCAGCCGCACCGCGCCGCCGAGCTCCGCGTGCTCCGCCGCATGATGCGCGACGAGCTGCACGCGCTGGTCGACGAGGCGAACGCGGGGGCGGCGGCGGAGGCGAAAGACTAGACCGCCACGCCCGCACCGGCGCGCTCGAAGGCCGCTGCACCGGGTTCGACGCCTCGCGGGAACTGTCTATGAAGGCCTTGAGGGGGTGGGTGGCGCACTCGTCGCGCCCGAGAAGTCCTCGAGGCCGTTCGATGCCTTGGGAACCGGCCGTGGACTTGACAGAATCCAAAGATCGCCTTATTCTACTCATCAATGCGTACATTCCGCCAACCCGAGCAGCTGACGCTAGACCGCCACTCCTGGGGCGGGCGAAGGCCCGGGGCCGGGCGCAAGCCCGGGCCGAACCCGCGCGTGCTGCACCGCTCGCGCGAGAAGTTCGCGCGGGGGCTGCCGTGCCACGTGACACTGAAGGTGCGCACCGACGTGCCGTCGCTGCGGACCGTGAAGCTGGTGGCCGAGGTCGAGCGGACCTTCGCCGATGGTTGCGAGCGCGGTGAGTTTCGGCTCGTGCACTACTCGCTCCAGGACGATCACGCGCACCTGGTCGTCGAGGCGAAGAGCCGCGAGGCGCTCGGGCGCGGGATGAAGGCGATCGGGGCGCGGCTCGCGCGGGCGGTGAACCGGGTGTTCGGGCGCAGGGGGCGCGTGCTCGCGGATCGCTATCACCTGCGG
>CAZQYK010000114.1:0-4089 GCA_964597285.1 uncultured Spirochaetales bacterium | reverse complement strand
GGTGGTGCTCGTCATCAGGATCGGGCGGAAGCGCGTGCGGCCGGCCTCGATCAACGCCGCGCGCAGCTCGGTGCCGCGCGCGCGCTCCTGGTTCGCGAAGTCGACGAGCAGGATCGCGTTCTTCGTCACGAGCCCGACGAGCAGGATGATGCCGATCTGGGAGTAGAGGTTCAGCGTGAAGTCGCCGGGCACGCCGGTGATCCAGTCCGGCACCTCGCGGAACAGCCAGATCGTCGCGAGCGCGCCGAGCGTCGCGAGCGGGACGCTGAACATCACCGTGAAGGGGTCGAGGAAGCTCTCGAACTGCGCCGCGAGCACGAGGTAGATCACGAGCAGGGACGCGAGGAAGGCCAGGTAGATCTGCGTGCCCGACTCGGCGAACTCGCGCGCGGTGCCGCCGAGCGCACTCGTGAAGCCGACCGGCAGGCTGCTCCGGACGATCGCGAGCGAGCGGTCGAGCGCCGGTCCGAGCGCGGCGCCGGGCGCGAGGTTCGCGCTGAAGGTCACCGAGCGCTGCAGGTCGTAGTGGTTCAGGTAGCTCGGCGCGATCCTCGGCACCGGCTCGATCAGGCCCGAAAGCGCCACCATCGCGCCGTTGCGCGCGCGCACGTGCACCTCGCCGAGGTGCTCGGGCACGCTGCGGAAGGGCGACGCGAGCGCGGTGACGACGTCGTAGCGCTTGTTGCGCAGGATGAAGTCGTCGGCCGGGCCCTGCGAGACCAGCAGCCGCAGGCTCTCGGACACCGCGCTCACCGGGACGCCGATGTCGGCCGCGCGCTCGCGGTCGAAGACGATCTCGAGCTGCGGGTTCTCGAGGCGCAGATCGCTCTGGACGTTGACCAGCCCCTCCACCTGGCCGAGGGCGGCGAGGATCTCCTCGTTCACCGCCGCGAAATCGTCGAGGCTCGCGCTCGAGCTCTTGATCACGATCTCGAGGTCGCTGTTGCTGCGCGCGGAGAGGGAGGGCGGGTTGAAGGGGAAGACGAAGGCCTCCGGGATGCCGAGGAAGCGCGGCAGCTTCTCGGCCACCACCGCCTGCTGCTTTCGATCGCGCTCGTCCCAGTCGGCGAGCGTCGTGAACACCATGCCCTGCGAGCTGCTCGGCGGCGCCCCGAAGCCCATCCCGATCGCCGCGAAGAAGCCGGTGATCTCCGGCGTCGCGAGAAGCTCCTGCTCCACCTGCGTCAGCGCGCGCTTCGTGTAGGCCGAGGTCGCGCCCTCTGGCGCGCGGATCATCACGAACAGGCGCCCGCGGTCCTCGATCGGCAGGAAGGTCTGCGGAATCGCGAGGTAGAGCAGCGCCGTCGCCGCGAACACGCCGAGCAGGATCGCGCCGACGACGCCGCGCCGGTCGAGCGCGCGCGCCAGCGTGCGCGAGTACGCGTCGCGCACCGCGCCGAGCCGGCGCTCGAAGCCCCGGCCGAAGCCCGACGCGGCGCGCCCGACGCGGCCGAGCTTCCGTGCGGCCTCGCCGCCGGCCTCGAGGCGCAGGAAGCGCGAGCACAGCATCGGAACCAGCGTCAGCGCGACGAAGGTCGAGATCAGGATCGCGATCGCCATGCAGATCGCGAACTCGCGGAACAGGCGCCCGGTGCTGCCGGTCATCAGCGACAGCGGCACCAGCACCGCGATGACGGCCGCCGACGTCGCGATCACCGGGAAGCCGACCTCGCGCGCGCCGCGCAGCGCCGCGGTGCGCGGCGCCTCGCCGAGCTCCTGGCGCCGGTAGATGTTCTCCTGCACGACGATCGAGTCGTCGACGAGCAGGCCCACCGACAGCACCAGCGCGAGCAGCGTCAGGATGTTGATCGAGAAGTCGAGCGCCTGGAGCCCGGCGAGCGTGCCGACGAGCGCCACCGGGATCACCGCGACGGTGATCCCGGTCGTCGTCGGCGAGCGCAGGAACACCAGCGTGACGAGCACGACGATCCCGAACGCGATCGCGAGCGTGAGCGTCACCTCGCGCAGCGCCTCGCGGACGAAGCGCGTGAAGTCGACCGCGACGTCGACGTGGGCGCCTTCCGGGAGGGCGCGATCGATCTCGGGCAGCATCGCGCGCACCCGGTTCGCGATGTCGAGCTCGTTCGAGCGCGACTGGCGCACGACGCCGACGCCGACGACGTCACGCGCCGTGTGTCGCGTGATCGCCTGGTAGTCCTCGGAGCCGAGCTCGGCCTGGCCGACGTCGCCGATCCGCACGCGAACTCCGTTCTCCTCGCGGATCACGATGCGCTCGAAGGCCTCGGGCTCGGCCAGGCGCGCGTCGGCGTTGATCGTGAACTTGCGCCCCTCGGCCTCGAGCTGGCCGGCCGGCAGCTGCAGGTTGTTGGCCTGGATCGCGTTGCGCACGTCGAGCGCGTCGACGCCGCGCGCCGCCATCCGCGCCGGGTCGAGCCAGATTCGCATCGCGTAGCGGCGCTCGCCGCCGATGATCGCCTGCGCGACGCCCGGCAGCAGCTGCAGCGGCGTGCGCACGATGCGGTCGGCGAAGTCGGTGAGGTCGACCGGCGAGTAGTCGGGGCCGAAGACGTTGATCCACATGATCGGCCGCGAGTTCGCGCCGGCCTTGCGCACGACGGGCCGCCGCGCGTCGTCGGGCAGGCGGTCGACGGCGCGCAGGATCGCGTTCGAGACGTCGGTCGCGGCGATGTCGAGGTCGGTGCCGGCCTCGAACTCGACGCTGATCGAGCTCTCGCCGAAGGCGCTCTGCGAGTCGATGCTGCGGATGCCCTCGATGCCGTTGAGCACCTGCTCGAGCGGCTCGGTGATCGTCGCCTCGACGGTCTCCGGCGACGCGCCGAGGTAGGCCGTCGACACCGAGACGAGCGGCCGGTCGACGTCGGGCAGCTCGCGCACCGGCAGCGCGAGGAACGAGGCGCCGCCGGCGACGACGATCAGCAGGCTCATCACCGTCGCGAGCACCGGGCGCTCGATCGAGAGGTCCGAGAGCCTCACGAGGGGCGCTCGATCGACGGCGGCGCGCAGCTTCCCTCGGGCCCGAAGCGGCCGAGCTCGAGGTTCGGGTTCTCGACCGGCTCGAAGGGCTCGGCTTCGGTCGACAGGCCGGGCCGCAGCTTCTGCTGACCGGCGGCGACGACGCGCGCGCCCGGCTCGATGCCCTCGCGCAGGTGCACGCCGTCGACGAAGAACTCGCCGAGCGCGACGACGTGCTGCTCGGCGCGGCCTTCGGCGTCGACCGTGTAGACGACGTGCTTCGTCCCCTGGCGCACGATCGCCTCCTGCGGCACGACGAGCGCGCCCTCGATCTTGCCGACGACGACGCGCAGCGACACGGCCATGCCCGGCAGCAGGTCGCCGTCCGGGTTCGGCACCCGCGCCTGCAGGCGGATGCTGCGCGTCGCCGGGTCGACGCGCGGGTCGATCGCGCTGAGCTCGCCGCGGAACGACTCGCCGCAGCTCCCGACCCGCCCGAGCACCGCCTGGCCCACCGCGAGCTCGCCGGCGTGGCGCTGGGGCACCGAGAAGCGCAGCTCGAGCGGGTCGACGCGCGTGAGCTCGACGATCGGCATGCCGCCGTCGACGTACTGGCCGAGGTTCACCTGCTTCAGGCCGAGCACGCCGGCGAAGGGCGCGGCGATCGCGGTCTTGCCGAGGCGCGTGCGCGCCTCGCGGTACGCGCCCGACGCCGCGTCGAACTCGGCCTTCGCGTCGTCGTAGGCCTGCTCCGACGACACGCTCTGCTCGCGCATCCGCTCGAGGCGCTTCAGGCGATCGCGCGCGTTGCGCAGCCGCGCGGCCGCGACGGCCAGCACCGCGCTGTTCTCGGCGTCGTCGAGCGTCGCGAGCACGTGGCCCGCCTCGACGAAGCGCCCTTCCGGGATGTCGAGCCCGACGATGCGACCCTCGATCTCGGACGCGACGGTCGTCATGTCGGTGCTCTCGAGCGAGCCGACCGTCGCGATCGTGCGCGGCAGCGTGCGCGGCTCGGCGGCGACCACCTGCACGCGCACCGGCGGCGGGCCGCAGGGGGCGGCGGCCGGCGTGGGGGGGGAGCACCCCGCGGGGAAGGCGGTGGAGAGCAGGAGGGGGCGCGCGGGGCGGGGGGGGGGGGGCCGGGGGGGGTTAACG
>CAZQYK010000113.1:0-6433 GCA_964597285.1 uncultured Spirochaetales bacterium | reverse complement strand
GACGCGCGCGAACCTCTCGGTCGTGTTCCTGCTCTACGAGGACCGCGAGAACGCGATCGCGCCGCTGCTCGGCCGCGCGCTCGAGCAGGGCGCGCTCGGCAGCGCGCGCGACGCCAGCGGCGTCGAGCAGCGCCTGGCGCGACTCGACGACCCCGACGCGGTCGCGCGCGTCGCCGACTTCTTCGCCGAGCGCCCGCTCGTGATC
Organism: uncultured Spirochaetales bacterium; assembly: GCA_964597285.1. GTDB lineage: Bacteria > Myxococcota_A > UBA9160 > UBA9160 > SMWR01 > JAHEJV01. The sequence continues at coordinate 6,228 of CAZQYK010000113.1, read as the reverse complement.
GCCGACGGGCACCACCGCTACGAGACCGCGCTCGCGTACCGCGACGAGCGCCGCGCCGCCGGCGACGGCTCCGGCGACGACGCGCCCCACGAGTGGCTGCTCGTCTACCTCGCGAACGCGTACGCGCCCGGGAGCCTGCTGCTGCCGATCCACCGGCTCGTGCTGAAGGGGTCGTGGCCGACCGACGCGGGGCTGCGCGAGCGGCTGCCGGGCTGGGAGGTGCGCGACGTCGCGCTGCGCGACCCCGACGACGTGCCGGCGCTGCTCGCCGAGCACCTCGAGCCGCTGCGCGACCGCCACGCGTTCGCCGCCGACGACGCGTCGGGGCGGCTGCGCATCGTCTCGCGCCCGCGCGCCGACGGCGAGCTCTCGGTGCGCATCGTGCACCGCGAGGTGATCGAGGGCCTGTTCGGGCTCGACGAGGAGGCGGTGCGCGGCGGCGCGATCGCATACCCGAAGTCGGCGCTCCAGACCGCACGCGACCTGCGCGCCGGGCGCGGCGCGGTCGCGCTGTACCTGAACCCGCTGTCGCCGGAGGACGTGTTCCGCGTGACCGCGGCCGGCGAGGTGCTGCCGCAGAAGTCGACCTTCTTCCACCCGAAGCTCCCGAGCGGGCTCGTGCTGCGCCCGCTGGACGCGCCGTGAGGCGGCGGCGACGTCCCGAGAAGCGGCGCCCCGAGCGGGTCGGCGCGCTCGTTCCCGACGTGCTGCGCGACCTCGGCCTCGCCGAGTCGGCGCGCGCGCTGCGGATCCACGAGCACTGGGAGCGGGCCGTCGGCCCCGAGGTGGCCGCGCACTGCCGCCCGGTCGCGCTGCGCGACGGGGTGCTCGAGACCCACGTCGACTCGAGCGCCTGGTGCCAGACGCTGCGGCTGCGGGTTCCGGCGCTGCTCGACGCGCTGGCGCGCGAGCTCGGCGACGACGCGCCGCGCTCGCTGTGGCTGCGGCTGGGGTAGGGCCTCGGCCGGGCGGGCCTGCGGTATGCTGCGCGCGGTGAGCGACGCCGGCGAAGCGAAGACCGACGAGAGCTTCCGCTGCGACTTCTGCGGCAAGCAGGTGCCGCGGGTGCGAAGGGTCGCCCTCGACCGCGGCTACGACCGGCTCCAGAAGCCCCACGCGGTCCGCTACGCGTGCCCGGAGTGCTCCGAGCGCAAGGAGCGCGAGCGGGGGCGGCAGCCGGCCTGAATCGAGTCTGAATCGAGTCCGGCGGAGGCGCGCGCACCCGCCGGCGGAGTTGACCGAAACTCCGCATTTCCCTAGAGTGCGCGCCTATTTCCGCTCGTCAGGGGAAGTCATGGTCAAGATCCGGCTCACGCGCGCGGGTGCGAAGAGCCAGCCCTTCTACCGCATCGTCGCGATCGACGAGCGCCGCCCGCGCGACGGTCGTCCGCTCGAGTTCCTCGGGACCTTCGATCCGAAGACGAGTCCCGAGCGTCTGTCGCTGCGCAGCGACGCGATCGACGCCTGGGTGTCGAAGGGGGCCCAGCTCTCTCCGACGGTGAAGTCGCTGCTTCGCCGCTCGAAGCGGCGCGCTGCGGCCGGCGGGGCGGCCTGATGTCGAAGCCCGCCGAGCTGATCGCCTTCGTCGCGAAGGGGATCGTCGACCACCCCGACGAGGTCGCGGTGCGCGAGTCGGACGGCGGGCGCCTGCTCGAGCTCGAGACGCACCCGGACGACCGCGGACGCGTGATCGGTCGCCAGGGTCGGGTGGCCAAGGCGATGCGCGCGCTGCTCGGAGTGTCGCGCGATGGGGCGGACTGCCGACTCGACATCGTGGACTGACGAGCGCATGCGCGCTCCGGCGCCGGCCCCGGACGGGGTCGTGCTCGGGCGCGTCGTCGGGGTGCACGGGCTGCGCGGCGAGCTGCGGGTCCGGCTCCTCGATGCGGACGAAGAAAACCTGCGGGCCGCGCCGAGCGTGCGGCTCGCCCGCGAACAGGGGGATCCGAAAGCAGTCGAGGCCCGGGTTCGGGCGGTCGGCAGCGGACGCCGCGGCGAGCTCCTGCTCGCGCTCGAAGGCGTCGGCGACCGCGACGCGGCCCTGGCGCTCCGTGGCTGCCTGGTGATCGGCCGCGCCGAGCACCTCGCGCCGCTGGCCCCCGGCGAGTACTACCGGTACGAGCTGGTCGGCTGCCGGGTCGAGGACGGTGACGGCCGCGCGCTCGGCATCGTGGAGGGGATCTGGCCGACCGGCGCGCCCGACGTGCTGGTCGTCGTGCAGGGCGACGCGGAGCGGCTCGTGCCCGCGGCGCCCGGGATCCTGCGCCAGGTGGACGTCGCGGAGCGCCGCATCGTCGTCGATGTGCCGGAGGGCCTGCTCGACGCGGACGCCGAAGCGGGAGCCGAAGAGGACGGGGAGGGCCGATGCTCGAGCGCATCGACGTCCTGACGATCTTCCCGAAGCTCTTCGCGCCGCTCCTGTCGGAGTCGTTGCTGGGCAGCGCGGTGCGCAGCGGGGTCGTGCGCGTCGAGGTGCACGACCTGCGGCGCTGGGCGACGGACCGACACCACGTCGTCGACGACGCGCCGTACGGCGGCGGGCCGGGCATGGTGATGAAGCCCGAGCCGCTGGTCGGGGCGATCGAGGCGCTGGCCGGCGCGAAGGGGCCGGGGCGCGAGGCGCACGTGGTGCTGCTGTCGCCGCAGGGCGAGCTCCTGCGGCAGCGGCGCCTCGCGGCGCTGGCCGAGCTGCCGAGGCTGGTGCTCGTCTGCGGCCGCTACGAGGGCGTCGACCAGCGCGCGATCGACGAGGCCGTCGACGAGGAGCTCTCGATCGGCGACTACGTGCTCTCGGGCGGCGAGGTGCCGGCGATGGTGCTGATCGAGGGCGTGACGCGACTGCTGCCGGGCGTGCTCGGCAATCCGGATTCCGCGCGAAGCGAATCGTTCCAACGAGGACTACTGGAGGGACCCCAATACACGAGACCGGCCGTGTTCCGCGGCCGCGCGGTGCCGGAGATCCTGCGCTCGGGGGATCACGGCGCCGTCGCGCGTTGGCGAGCGGAGCAGGCGCGCGAAGCGACGCGGCGGCGGCGCCCCGACCTGGCGGTCGGCGGCGAGGCCGACGCGGGCGAGCGCGAGACGGGCGCGTCGGGGATCCCAGGAGAGGAAGCATGAACCGCATCGAAGCCGTCCAGCCCACCGCTACGCGGCGCGACCTGCCGCCCTTCCGCCCGGGCGACACCGTGCGCGTGCACGTGAACATCGTCGAGGGCGAGAAGCAGCGCGTCCAGGTGTTCGAGGGCGTCGTGATCCGCCGCCGCGGCCGCGGATTCTCGGCGACGTTCACCGTGCGAAAGATCTCGTACGGCGTCGGCGTCGAGCGGATCTTCGTGACCGAGTCGCCGTCGGTCGCGAAGGTGGAGATCAAGGCGCGCGGCCACGTGCGGCGATCGCGCCTCTACTACCTGCGCGAGCGCAGCGGAAAGAAGGCCCGGCTGCGCACGAAGGTGCGCGACGTCTCCGGCCTCGTCGCCGAGAACGCCGGCGACGAGGGAGTCGGCACCGCCGCCGAGGCCGACGCGGCCGAGGTGCTGCCGGCCGAGCCCGAGGGTGAGGAGGCGGCGGCCGAAGCCGAGGGCGAGGTCGCACCCGACGAGGCGAAGGTCTAATCCCCCGCGTCGAACGCGCCGGGCCAGTGCGCGATCGCGAAGCCGTCGCGCCCCGGTGCGGACTCGCACGCGATGACGTCGAAGCGCACGGATCGCGCGCGCGGCCGGTGCTCGCGCAGCCACGCCGCGGCGCCGCGGACGAGGCGCGCGCGCTTGCGCGCGTCGACGGCCTCCTCGCCGCGTCCGAAGCGCGCGCCGCTGCGCGTCTTCACCTCGACGAACACGACGACGCCGCGCCGCTCGGCGACGACGTCGATCTCGACGCGGCCTGCGCGCGCATTGCGCGCGAGGATCCGGTAGCCTCGGCGCTCGAGATGGCGGACGGCGGCGCTCTCGCCGGCGTCGCCGAGCGCCCTTCGCTGGCGGGTCACGGCGGCTCTCCGCGGGACCGGGAGCCGCGCCAGCATAGCGCCGCGTGGGCTACGCTGGCGCCCCGAACGGGGGAGCGGAGCCGGAATGATCGGCGTGGTCGGCGGCAGCGGCGTGTACGCGCTCGACGGGCTCGAAGAGGAGCGCTGGGAGCCCGTCGCGTCTCCGTTCGGCTCGCCGTCGGACGCGATCCTGCGTGGGCGCCTCGGCGGCGTCGAGTACGCGTTCCTGCCGCGACACGGGCGCGGCCACCGCATCCCGCCCGGCGAGATCGACTACCGCGCGAACGTCGACGCGCTCAAGCGCATCGGCGTCACCGATCTCGTCTCGGTGTCGGCCTGCGGCTCGCTGCGCGAGACGCTCACGCCGGGCACCTTCGTGCTCGTCGACCAGTTCGTCGACCGCACCACGCACCGCGCGACGAGCTTCTTCGGCACCGGCTGCGTCGCGCACGTGTCGATGGCCGACCCGGTGTGCCCGCGGCTGCACGACGCGCTCGAGGCGTCGGCGCGCGGAGCCGGCATCCGGCTGCACCGCGGCGGCACCTACCTCGCGATGGAGGGGCCGCAGTTCTCGAGCCGCGCCGAGTCGGAGCTCTACCGCACGTGGGGCTGCGACGTGATCGGCATGACGAACCTGCCCGAGGCGAAGCTCGCCCGCGAGGCGGAGATCTGTTATGCGAGCATCGCGATGGTGACCGACTTCGACTGCTGGCACCCGGTCGAGGCGGCGGTGGCCGTGTCGGAGATCGTCGCGGTGCTGGCCGACAACGCCGAGCGAGGGCGGCGGCTGGTCGCCGGCCTCGCGAAGGAGCTGGCCGGCCGGCCGGCCCCTTGTCCGGCCGGCTGCGACCGCGCGCTCGACCACGCGATCATCACGCCGCCCGAGGCGCGCGACCCGCGCCTGCTCGAGCGCCTCGACGCGGTCGCCGGCCGCGTGCTCGCCGAGAAGCGCTAGCGGCGCCGGAGGTCCCCGATGCCGACCGAGGCGATCAAGTCCCGCATCCGCACGATCCCGGACCACCCGAAGCCGGGCATCCAGTTCCGCGACATCACGACGCTGCTGCAGGACCCGGTGGGCCTGCGGCTGTCGGTGCAGCAGCTCGCCGCCGCGTTCCGCGGCGCGGCGGTCGACAAGGTGGCCGGCATCGAGGCGCGCGGCTTCATCCTCGGTGGCGCGGTCGCGGTGGCGCTCGAGGCCGGATTCGTCGTCGTGCGCAAGGCCGGCAAGCTCCCGCACACGACGATGGGCGTCGACTACGATCTCGAGTACGGCACCGACCGGGTCGAGATCCACACCGACGCGATCCGCGAGGGCGAGCGCGTGCTGATCGTCGACGACCTGATCGCGACCGGCGGCACCGCGCTCGCGAGCGTCGAGCTGATCGAGCGCGCCGGCGGCGAGATCGTCGGCTGCGCGTTCATCGTCGACCTGCCGGACCTCGGCGGCGCGGCGCGGCTGCGCGGGCGGGGCCTCGAGGTGCACACGCTGTGCGCCTTCGAGGGCGATTAGGGGGGGCGGTGCGCGTCGGCGACGTCGCACAGCGCACGATCCGGCCGGCGGCGGACGGGCGCAGCGTCGAGATCATCGACCAGACCCGGCTGCCCCACCACTTCGAGACGCGGCGCCTGGCACGGCTCGCCGACGCCGCCCGGGCGATCCGCAGCATGCAGGTGCGCGGAGCGCCGCTGATCGGTGTCACGGCCGCCTACGGCATCTGGCTCCAGACGCTGGAGGACGCCTCCGACGCGGCCCTCGCCGCCGCCCGGACGGAGCTGCTCGCCACGCGGCCTACCGCCGTCGATCTGCGCTTCGCCCTCGACGCCATGGCGGAGGCGTTGCGCGGCGTCGCGCCCTCCGGACGCGCCGATCGCGCGCTGGCCCGGGCCGGCGAGCTCGCCGAAGACGACGTGGCGGCGTGTCGCGCGATCGGGATGCACGGCGCGCCGCTGATCGAGGAGATCCACACGCGCACGGGGCGCCCAGTCGAGATCCTCACCCACTGCAACGCGGGCTGGCTCGCCACCGTGGACTGGGGGACGGCGCTGGCGCCGATCTACCGGGCCCACGATCAGGGCGTCCCCGTCCACGTGTACGTGGACGAGACGCGGCCGCGCAATCAGGGTGCGGCGCTCACCGCCTGGGAGCTGTTCGAGCACGGCGTGCCCCATACGGTGGTGGCGGACAACGCCGGCGGCCACCTGATGCAGCGGGGCCGCGTCGAGCTGTGTCTGGTCGGCAGCGATCG
>CAZQYK010000112.1:0-5504 GCA_964597285.1 uncultured Spirochaetales bacterium | reverse complement strand
GAGCCACGCGTCGCCGGGAGGACGGCGCCGATCAGGGATCGGGATCGTGCGCGCGCCCGACAGGTACTGGCCGGTCAGGGAACGCGGCTCCGAGAGCACGGTGTCGAGCGCGCCCGCGGCCACGATCTCGCCGCCGTGCTCCCCTGCGCCGGGCCCGATGTCGACAACGTGATCGGCGACGCGGATCGTCTCCTCGTCGTGCTCGACGACGATCACCGAGTTGCCCTGGTCGCGCAGCCGCTCGAGCGTCGCGAGCAGCCGCCGGTTGTCGCGCGGGTGCAGCCCGATCGACGGCTCGTCGAGGATGTAGAGCACGCCGAGCAGCGACGCGCCGACCTGGGTCGCGAGGCGGATCCGCTGCGCCTCGCCGCCCGAGAGCGACGCGCTCGGGCGGTCGAGCGAGAGATAGTCGAGGCCGACGTCGCACAGGAAGCGCAGCCGCTCGCGCACCTCGCGCAGCACGCGCTCGGCGATCGGCGCGCGTGCCGCGTCGAGCGCGAGCGCGTCGAGGAAGCGCTGCAGCTCGGCGATCGGCAGCGCCGCGAGCGCGTCGATCGACAGGCCTCCGAGCCGCACCGCGCGCGCCTCGCGCCGCAGCCGCGAGCCGCCGCACGCGCCGCAGACGGCGTCGTCGACGACCCCGAGCCCGTCGCACTCCGGACACGCGCCGTGCGGGCTGTTGAACGAGAAGCTGCGCGGCGCGATCTCCGGGAACGAGAAGCCGCACGCGCTGCACGCGTTGCGCTCCGAGAGCAGCTCGTCGCCGGCGCCGGTGTCGACGAGCACGAGCCCGCCGGCGAGCTTCGCCGCGGTCGCGAGCGACTCGGCGATCCGCGCGCGCACGCTCTCCTTGACGACGAGCCGGTCGACGACGACGTCGATCGAGTGGCGCGCGCTCCGCGCGAGCGCGAGCCCGTCGCTGAGCTCGCGCAGCTCGCCGTCGATGCGCGCGCGCACGAAGCCCCGGCGGCGCAGCGCCTCGAGCTCGCGGCGGTAGACGCCCTTGCGGTCGCGCACGACCGGCGCGAGCACCGACACGCGCGCGCCCTCGCCCAGCGAGAGCACGCGATCCGTCATCTGCGCGAGCGTCTGGCTCGCGATCGGCAGGTTGCAGTCGGGGCAGTAGGGCTGGCCGGCGCGCGCGTAGAGCAGCCGCAGGTGGTCGGCGATCTCGGTCGCGGTGCCGACCGTCGAGCGCGGGCTCGAGCCGGCGCTGCGCTGCTCGATCGCGATCGCCGGCGACAGGCCCTCGATCGCGTCGACGTCGGGCTTGCGCATCTGGTCGAGGAACTGGCGCGCGTAGGCCGACAGGCTCTCGACGTAGCGGCGCTGGCCCTCGGCGTAGAGCGTGTCGAAGGCCAGCGTCGACTTGCCGGAGCCCGAGAGCCCGGTGATCACGACGAGCCGGTCGCGCGGGATGCGCAGGTCGAGGTCGGCAAGGTTGTGCTCGCGCGCGCCGCGGATCTCGATGAACTCGGGGCTCGTCGCGGTGGCTTCGCTCACCGGCTGCCGAGGCGGGCCGCCTCCGCGAAGTAGCCGCGCCGGTCGATGTAGCTCTTCGCGCGCAGCTCCTCCATCCACTCGCGGTACTCGCGCTCGAGCTTGCGCTCCCAGATCTCGCGGTACAGGCGCGGGCTCGCCTGCTCGAGGCTCACCGGCTCGAGCTCGCGGCGGTCGACGAGCTGCAGCACTGCGCACCCGAAGGGCAGCGCGACCACCTCGCTGACGCCGCCCGGCTCGAGCGGCGCGAGCGCGTCGCGCATCCACGGCGCGACGCTCGCGACCGGCAGCCAGCCGATGTCGCCGCCGTCGCGCGGCGCCACCTCGGACACCTGCGCCGCGACCTCCTCGAAGGCCTCGCCGGCGAGCACGCGCTCGCGCGCCGCCAACGCCTCTTCGCAAGCGGTGGCCTGGTCGCGACGCGCGGCGCCGCCGAACGCGCGCAGGATCTGGCGCACGTGCACCGAGTCGCCCTGATCCTGCTGGCCGCCGAAGCGCTCGGCGTAGAGCGCCTCGATCTCGGCGTCGGAGACCTCGACCTTCGAGCCGAGCATCCCGTTCAGGAGATTGCGCCGCTCGAGGTCGCGCTCGATCTGCGCGCGGTACTCCTCGACCGACAGGCCGTGGAAGACGACGCTCGCGTAGAGCTGCTCGAGCGACAGGCCGTTCTCCTTCGCGATGTCCTCGATCGTCCGGTTCACCTCGGCGTCGGTCGCGCCGAGCTCGGCCTTCTCGACCATGCCCTCGATCAGCCGCGACTCGATCAGCCGCTCGAGCGCGTCGGCGCGCAGCTTCGCGATCGCGCTGTCGGGGGCGCCCTGCTCGCGCATCGCCGCCTCGCGCTCGCCGACCGAGCGCATCACCTCGGACACGAGCACGATGCGCCCGTCGACCTGCGCGGCGATGCCGTCGACGATCTCGGGCTCGGCGGCGGCGGGCGCCGCGGCGGCGAGCGCGGCGGCGAGCGCGAGCAGCGCGGAACGAGGGGCGGGACGCGGGGCGCGGGTCGGCACGCGCAGAGCATGACAAAACGGCGCTAGCATCGCCGCGTGCCGCCGCCCGCCGGCGCGACCGAGGCCCCGCCGCCGCTCCCGATCCGCCACGAACAGGTGCGGGCGAACGGGCTGCGCTTCCACGTGGCGGCCTGCGGCGAAGGCGACCGGCTGGCGCTGTGTCTGCACGGCTTCCCGGAGCTCTGGCTCTCGTGGCGCCACCAGCTGCCGCTGCTCGCGCGTCTCGGGTGGCGCGCGTGGGCGCCCGACCTGCGCGGCTACGGCGAGAGCGAGCGGCCGCCGCGCGTCGGGGACTACGCGCTCGAGCGGCTGCTCGACGACGTCGCCGGCCTCGTCGACGCGTCGGACGCATCGCGCGTGATGCTGGTCGCGCACGACTGGGGCGCGCTCATCGCGTGGATCGCCGCGATCCGCCGCGTGCGGTCCTTCGAGCGGCTCGTGATCCTGAACCTGCCCCACCCGGCCGCCGCGGCGCCGGCGTTCCGGCGCCCGGCACAGCTGCTGCGCTCGTGGTACGTGCTCTTCTTCCAGCTCCCGTGGCTGCCCGAGTGGCTGCTCGGCCGCCGCGACGCGGAGGCGATCGGCCGGATGTTCGAGCGCGCCGCGGTGCACCCCGAGCGCTTCCCCGAAGACGTCGTGCGCGCCTACCGCGAGGCCGCGGCACGGCCCGGCGCGCTGACGGCGATGCTGAACTACTACCGCGCGCTCGTGCGCGGCGGCGGCCTGCGCCGCCAGCGGCGGCAGGGCTTCCCGCGCCTCGAGACGCCGACGCTGATGCTCTGGGGCGTGCAGGATCTCGCGCTGACGCTCGCGACGACGCGCGGCACCGAGCAGCACGTCGACGACCTCGTGCTCCGCTACCTGCCCGACGCCTCGCACTGGGTGCAGCAGGACCAGCCCGAGCTCGTCGACGCGATGCTCGAGGCCTGGCTCTCGGGCGCCCCGGTCCCGCACGCGCCGGGCGCCGAGGGGGATCTCGGCTGACGCGCTAGGCGCCGCCCGCGCCGACCAGGTCGCGGACGCGCTCCTGCACGTCGAAGCCGCCGCTGCGCTTCCAGGTGCCGTCGGCGGCGAGGCGCCAGAGGTTCGCGCCGGGCTCGAGGTAGACCTCGAGCAGCGCGTCGAGGCGGCGGCGCAGGTCGGGGTCGTCGACGCGCACGAGCGTCTCGACGCGCAGGTCGAGGTTGCGCTGCAGCAGGTCGGCCGATCCGATCCAGGTCTCGCCGCCGTCGCCGAAGGGGCCGAAGCGGTAGATGCGCGAGTGCTCGAGGTAGCGGCCGAGCACCGACGCGACGCGGATGCGCTCCGACAGGCCCTCGACGCCCGGCCGCAGGCAGCACGCGCTGCGGACGATCAGGTCGATCTCGCAGCCGGCGCGCGACGCGTCGTAGAGCGCGTCGATCAGCAGCGGGTCGGAGATGCCGTTGAGCTTCGCGACGATCCGCCCGCCCGGCTGCGCCTGCTCGGCGATCCGCTCGGCGAGGCCCGCGCGCAGGCCCTCGGGCGCGACGAGCATCGTCTCGTAGCTGCGCGAGCCGCTGCCGCTCGTCAGGCGCTGGAAGAGCTCGGCGACGTCGCGCGTCACGTCCTCGCGGCTCGTCAGCAGGCCCAGGTCCTCGTAGAGGTTCGCGGTGACGGGGTTGTAGTTGCCGGTGGCGACGTGGCAGTAGCGCTGCAGCCGGCGGCCCTCCTCGCGCACGACGAACGCGAGCTTCGCGTGCGTCTTGAGCCCGAGCAGGCCGTAGACGACGTGCGCGCCGGAGCGCTCGAGCGAGCGCGCCCGCTCGAGGTTGCTGGCCGCGTCGAAGCGCGCCTTCAGCTCGACGAGCACGACGATCTGCTTGCCGCGCGACGCCGCGCCCTGGAGCGCGCGCACGATGCTGCTCGCCTCGCCGCCGGTGCGGTAGATCGTCGTCATGATCACGCGCACCGCCGGGTCCTCGGCCGCCGCCTGGAGGAACGCGCCGACCGAGCTCTCGAAGCTCTCGTAGGGGTGGTGCACGAGCACGTCGCGCTCGCGCAGCGTGCGGAAGAGCGCCTCGCTCGAGAGCTTCGGCTCGCTCGCGCCGCGGCCGCGGAACACCTCGGCCTGCGGCCACGGCGCCTCCTTGCCGTCGGCCGGCGCGCGCGCGTAGAGCTCCCACAGCGCCGACAGGTCGAGCAGGCCCGGCACCTCGTAGACCTCGTCGCGCTCGAGGCGCAGCTCCTCGACGAGCAGGTCGCGCACGCGCGGGTCGGTGTCGGCGCTGACCTCGAGCCGCACCGCGTCGCTCTTGCGCCGGCGTCGGTAGAGGCCTGCCTCGACCGCCTTGACCAGGTCGGCGCTGCGCTCCTCGAGCTCGAGGTCGGCGTCGCGCGTGACGCGGAAGAAGCTCGCGCCGGCGACGTCGTCGGCCGGGAAGAGCATCTGGAAGTGCGCGCGGATCAGGTCCTCGACCGGCGTGTAGCGGCCCGGGCCCACCTCCCACCAGCGCGGCAGGAAGCCCGGCACCTTGACGCGCGCCAGGCGCCGAGGCCCGCCGCCGCGCGCCTGCACGAACGCCGCGATCGACAGCGACAGGCCGGACACGAACGGGAAGGGGTGCGTCGGGTCGACGCCGAGCGGGATCAGCACCGGCTGGATCTGCTCGTCGAAGAGCTCGAGCGAGCGCTGCTGCTCGTCGGGCGCGAGCTCGTGCCAGCGCGCGATCTCGATCCCGGCCGCGGCGAGCGCCGGCCGCACCTCGCGCTCGAAGGTCTCGTGCGCCGCGGCGCACAGCTCGATCACGCGCTCGCGGATCGCCGCGAGCTGCGCCGACGCCGACAGGCCGTCGGCCGACGACGGGTCGTCGCCGTCGGCGACCTGGTCCTGCAGGCGCGAGACCCGCACCTGGAAGAACTCGTCGAGGTTGCTCGCGAAGATCGCGAGGAACTTCGCGCGCTCGAGCGCCGGCCGGCCGCCGTCGCGCGCGAGCTCGAGCACGCGCAGGTCGAAGTCGAGCCACGAGAGCT
>CAZQYK010000111.1:0-4379 GCA_964597285.1 uncultured Spirochaetales bacterium | reverse complement strand
GATCGCAGCCGCGAGCAGCGAAGCGGCGCACCGGCGTCGCATCGGAGAGCCTCCCGGAAGGGATTGTCTCTCCTGTGCCGGCCGCGCTGCAAGCGCCGCGACGGCCTCGATGCGCCCGTCAGCCGCCCGTGCGGGCGCGCCGCCGGCCGAGCGCGACGACGAGCGCCGCGCCGCAGGCCAGCGACGCCGCGGCGCCCGGCTCGGGCAGGACGCCCGTGTAGGTGCCGGGCCCGGGAAGGTCGAGCACCTGGCCGTCGCTGAAGCCGAACTGGGTCGGGCCGTCGGTCGTGATCTGGTACGACGCGTCGCCGCCGCCGAGGCAGGCCCCGCTGAACGAGCTGACGTCGATCACGAGCGACGCGACGTTCGAGAGCGTCGCGTCGACGTGCGGCGCTGGCGCGATCGGCTGCTGCCCGGTCACGAGGTACTCCTGCGCGGTCCACGGCACCGGATCGACGCCCACCGGGTCGGGCGAGGTGCGCGTCGTCGTCGGCAGCGAGCCGCCACAGCCCGAGGTCGTGACGTCGACGTCGACGTAGTCGCCCGATCCGGTGTCGACACCGCGGATCTCGTGCACCCAGTAGGCGCGGTCGTGGATCACGCCGAGCGACTCGTTCCAGACGAAGGGCTCGGTGCGATAGGTGACGCGCGACGGCTGCTCCTGGCGCGTGCGCCCCGCGCTCCACTGGGCCTCCTTGTTCCAGTCGTCGAGGATCGCGAAGGTGAAGTGGTCGGCCGCCGGGTGGAAGTAGAGGACGTGCTCGTAGCCCACCTCGTCGGTGCGCTCCTGGACCGCGAGGTAGGACGTGACGTTGACGAGCTCGTCGGCGCCCGCGTAGAGCATCGCGCCGGGCACCTGCCGCAGGTTCCCGAAGAAGTCGAGCGTCTCGATGCCCTTGGCGCCGCCGCCCGACAGCGCGCCGACCCACGCGATGAAGCCGGCGAAGCGATCCGGGTAGAGCGTCGCGAGGCGGTAGGTGCCGTAGCCACCCATCGAGTAGCCGCCGGCGAAGATCCGCTCGGGATCGACCGGATAGTTGGCCTGCACGTCGGCGAGCACGTCGAGCACGTCGCGCTCGGAGATCTCGTTGTACCAGCCGGCGGGGCCGCGCCCGAGCGGGACCACGATGATGCGGTTCAGCGCCTCGCCGACGTTCTGCTGCATGCCCGGGCGGTTGACCAGGCTGGCGTGATTCGCGCTGTAGCCGTGCAGCGCGAGCTGGAGCCCGTGCGGACCCGGTTGCTCGGGCACGTAGAGGCCGTAGGGCTGATGGCGCCCGTGGAAGTGGAAGGCCTGGCCGAAGGTCGCCGCGCCGGGCGGAATGCCCTCGTAGTCCATGCCCTCGGCATCCTGGTCGTATCGGACCTCCCCGGCCCCGGCGTCCCACGCGATGGTGAAGTCGCTGGTGTAGACGCGCTGGTGGTAGCCGGAGGCCGGCGGCGCCGGCTCGCTGACGCCGGCGACGAGCTTGCCGACGTCGACCCGCGCGCCGAAGGGCGAGATGTCGCCGGCCGAGAGCGCGATCGCCTGCTGCTCCTCCCACCAGAGGCCCGTCTGGGTGCTGAGCGGCGCGTCCTCGAGGCCGCCCCGAAACGCCACGTTCATCACGACGCGGCGGCTGCGGATCCCGGTCGCCGCCTGCACGCGCCAGCTCGTCCCGGGCGGCAGCGGGATCACGCCGGCGATCTTGTTGCTCGCCGGGTCGCCGCTCTCGAACAGGTGCAGCTCCTCCCAGCCGTTCGAGGCGAGCGGCACGACGCAGGTCCCGGAGCCGTGCGGCTGCTCGACTGCGCACAGGTCGTCCCACGCGTTGGAGCCCGGGCCGGCGCCCGTTGCCGCGTCGGCGTCGGTGTCGATCGCGAGCGCGGCGACGGTCGAGTCGGGGTCGCGCAGCGTGTTCAGCTCGAACTCGACGTGCAGCTGTCCGCCGTCGATCCACAGCCGCAGCGCGACCAGGTCGGCCGAGTTGATGTCGGTCGTGTAGCGAACCTGTCCGTCGGTGCCGGCCAGCGTGCCGGTCGTCGGCGCGTTCGGATCGCCGAGCAGCGCGCCGTAGTCGTCGAACACGTAGTCGCGGTAGACGAAGACGCCGTCGCAGATCTCGGTGGTGCCGGCGACCCACGAGCCGGTGCCACAGCCGGCGGGTCCCGGCGCCCCCGCGGCCGAGCCCGCGAGGATCGAGCCGAGCGCCGCGCACGCGAGCGCGGCGCCAGTGAAGAGCGGGTTCGCCACGATGCCTCCCGGTGGAAGTCAGGTATATGTTCCGTATACTAAACAGACCTCCAGACCGGTCTGTCAAGTGGATTGTGCCCGATCACGGGTGAATCGGCTCGCGTAGGACTCCGGGCCGACCGTAGAGTGACTCCGGTCACGGACCCGCCGCGGACCGCCGACGATCCTCCGGGGGCCCGCAGAGGGCACGGACGGGGAGACCCATGGCCGCACAGCACCGCGAAGACCTCCGGCTCGCCGGCCGAGCCGCCGCGATCGCTGCGCTCGTCGCCGCGCTCGTGGCTCCGCTGTTCCTGGCCTGCGCGTCCCCGCCGGTCGAGCGCGCCGACGTGCGCGGGCTCAAGTCCTACCGCGTCGGCGGGGTCAAGTACGTGCCGCTGCGCGAGTGGCGCGGCTTCCGCGAGGAGGGGCTCGCCTCGTGGTACGGGCCGCGCTTCCACGGCCGCCGCACCGCGAGCGGCGAGCGATTCGACACCCACCGCGGGATGACCGCGGCCCACAAGACGCTGCCCTTCAACGTCTGCGCGAAGGTCGAGAACGTCCGCACCGGGCGCAGCGTCGTCGTCCGCATCAACGACCGCGGCCCGTTCGCGAAGGGCCGCGTGATCGACCTCTCGAAGGCCGCCGCCGCCGAGCTCGGCATGCTGCGCAGCGGCGTCGCGCGGGTGCGCCTCGAGGCGGTCGGCGTCGCCGCCGCCGACGGGCGCTGCGGCCGGGCCGAGGCCTAGCCGAGCCCCCCCATCTGCTACCAAGCCTCCTCGGAGGCTTGGGAACTTGCAGGACACCGTGGCCCTCGTCCTCGCCGGCGGCGAGGGACGGCGGCTCTACCCGCTCACCCGCGAGCGCAGCAAGCCCGCGGTCTACTTCGGCGGGCGCTACCGGCTGATCGACTTCGTGCTCTCGAACCTGGTGAACAGCCGCGTGCTGCGCATCAAGGTGCTGACGCAGTACCGCGCGACGTCCCTGGTGCGCCACCTCGCGCGCGCATGGTCGGTCGCGCCGGGCGTGCTCGACCAGTACATCGACCCGGTGCCGGCCGCGATGAACCTCGGCCCGACCTGGTTCCGCGGCACCGCCGACGCGATCTGGCAGAACCTCGACCTGCTGCGCGAGGAGCGGCCTAGCGACGTGCTCGTGTTCGGCTCGGACCACGTCTACAAGATGGACGTCAACCCGATGATCGAGGCGCACCGCCGCAGCGGCGCCGACCTGACCGTCGCGACGCTGCCGGTGCTGCGCGAGGAGGCGCGCGCGTTCGGCTGCGTCGACGTCGACGCCGAGGGGCGCGTCGTCGGCTTCCTCGAGAAGCCGGCCGAGCCGCCCCACCTGCCCGGCGACCCGTCGCGGACGCTGGTCTCGATGGGCAACTACGCGTTCCGCAGCGAGGCGCTGCTCGAGGAGCTGCGGCGCAACGCGGCGCGCGTGGAGACGACGCACGACTTCGGCCGCGACATCCTGAGCTCCGCCCACGAGCGGATGAGCGTGCGCGCCTACGACTTCGCGAGCGACCTGTGCCCGGGCGAGAGCGAGCGCGGCCGCGGCTACTGGCGCGACGTCGGCACGATCGACGCCTACTTCGAGGCGAGCCTGGACCTGGTCGCGGTCGACCCACACCTCAACCTCTACAACGACGCGTGGCCGATCCGCGGCATCCAGCCCTCGCACGGTCCGTGCAAGTTCGTGTTCAACGACGGCGACCACGGCCGCGTCGGCTGTGCGACGGACTCGATCGTCGGCAGCGGCTCGATCCTCTCGGGCGGCCGGATCGACCGCACGATCGCGTTCCACGCGGTGCGCGTCCACAGCCGCGCCGACGTGCGCGAGAGCGTGCTCTTCCCCCAGGTCGACGTCGGCCGCGGCGCGCGGCTGCGGCGCTGCATCGTCGACAAGGGCGTCCGGATCCCGCCCGGCGACGTGATCGGCGAGGACCTGGAGCGCGACCGGAAGCGCTTCACCGTCAGCGAGGGTGGGGTCGTCGTCGTGTCGCGCGAGCACTACGCGCAGCTCGACGAGTTCGACCCCCCCTACCCGGGCCCCGCCGGCGGGCACTGATGCGCCTGCTCTTCGTCGCGTCCGAGCTGGCACCGCTGGCCCAGACGGGCGGGCTCGGCGACGCGGTGGCGGGGCTGGCCGACGCGCTGCGCGC
>CAZQYK010000110.1:0-6600 GCA_964597285.1 uncultured Spirochaetales bacterium | reverse complement strand
CCGCGGTCGTGCGGCGCGCGGCGGCCGACCCCGAGCGCGGCCTCGGAGGTCGCATCGCGGTCGGCGAGGACGCGGTCGCGGCGATCGCGCACGCCGCGGACGGCGACGCACGGCGCGCGATCGGCATCCTCGAGACCGCCGCCGCGATCCACCTGCGCGGCGCGCCGCCCGACGCGCCGCTCGCGCTCGAGACGCTGCGCGAGGCGGCCGGCCGGCGCACGCTGCTGCACGACCGCGACCGCGAGGAGCACTACAACGTCGCATCGGCGCTGATCAAGAGCCTGCGGGCGAGCGACCCCGACGCGGCGCTGTACTGGGCCGCGCGACTGCTCGCGGCCGGCGACGACCCGCTCTTCGTCGCGCGCCGGCTCGTGATCTTCGCGTCCGAAGACGTCGGCAACGCCGACCCCGGCGCGCTCGGCATCGCCGTCTCGGCCTACCTCGCGCTCGAGCGCATCGGGATGCCCGAGGGCCGCATCCCGCTCGCCCAGGCGATCACGCACCTGGCGTGCGCGCCGAAGAGCAACGCCGCGTACGCGGCGCTCGGCCGCGCCCTCGACGCCGTCGAGCGGCACGGATCGCTGCCGGTGCCGATGCACCTGCGCAACGCGCCGACCGGCCTGATGTCCGGGCTCGGCTACGGCCGCGGCTACGAGTACCCGCACGACGCGCCCGGGCGCTTCGTCGCGCGCGAGAACCTGCCCGACGCCCTCGCCGGCGCGCGCTTCTACGAGCCGGCGCCGGTCGGCGCCGAGGCCGACGCGGCCGAGCGGCTCGCCGAGTGGCGGCGGCGCCGCGAGCGCGAGCCGGAAGGCGACTGAGGGGCGCATACCCCGCCGCACGACACCGGAGCCGGTCGCGCAGGCCGCACGCAAAATGCGGAGCGCCGGGGGCTATGCGATGATTCGGCGGCTTCGAACCCCTTGGAGGATCCCATGCGTGTCCGTCTGATCCTGGTCTGCGCCCTGTTCCTGACCTTCGCCGCGTGCACGAGCACGCCCGAGCCGGCGCCGCCGCCGCCGACCCCGTCGGTTCGCGAGGCCCCGCCGCCGCCGCCGCCGGAGCCCGTGCGCGAGCCCGAGCCGATGCCGGTGCGGGAGCTGCCGAGGACGGCGAGCTCGCTGCCGGCGCTGGGTCTGGCGGGCGTGCTCGGCCTGGCCGGCGCGGGCGCACTGCGCGTGCTCCGGGGCCGGATCCGCTAGGACCCGTCCTCGCGCCGAGGGGCCCGGCCGCGCGCCGGGCCCCTCGGCGACGCGACGCCACGACGATGCCCGATCCCGATTCCATCGCGACGACGACGCCGCACGAGCGGCGGAGCGCCCGGCTGCGCGCCGGGTTGCGCGCGGCCGAGCTCGCGCTCGCGCTCGCGGGCAGCGCGTGCCTGCTCGCGGGGGGCGCGTCGTGCGCGCGCACGAGCCACGTGCAGGCGACCCAGAGCGTGGGCTTCGACGAGGCGCTGCGCGAGCGCGTCCACGCGCAGCTCGTCCGCGAGGCCCCGAACCCCGGCGAGTGGGCGGCCGATCGCGTCGCGAAGTACGAGGCGAGCCTCGCGGCGCCGGTCGAGGCGCTCGGCCGGCTCGAGATCCCGACCGCCGGCGTCTCGGTCATGGTCCTCGAGGGCGACGACGACGGGACGCTCGACCGCGCCGTCGGCCGCATCCCCGGCACCGCGCGCCTCGGCGAGCGCGGCAACGTCGGGATCGCCGGACACCGCGACGGCTGGTTCCGCGGCCTGCGCCACCTCGAGCGCGGGGACGCGCTGACGCTGACGACGCTCGAGGGCACCGCGACCTACGAGGTCGCGTCGATCGAGATCGTCGCGCCGTCGCGCGTCGACGTGCTCGCTCCGACCGACGAGCCGACGCTGACGCTCGTCACCTGCTACCCGTTCTACTACGTCGGCGACGCGCCGAAGCGCTACATCGTGACCGCGCGCCAGGTGCGCTACGAGCCGTGGCTCGCCGCCGCGGCCGAGGTCGGCCCGGCCGATCACGCGCGGCGCTGAGGCCGCTCGCGAGCCGCGTCGGCTAGGCGTCCGGTCCGCGCCAGCTGCCGCAGCGCTCGATCAGGATCTGCAGCACGTGGCGGCCGATCCGGATCCGGTCGCCGTGGGCGACCTCGCTCGTCGCGACGCCGGTTCCGTTGACCTCGGTGCCGTTCGTGCTGTCGAGGTCGGTGACGTGGAAGCGGCCGCGCGCGAACTCGATCGCGGTGTGGCGCTGCGACATCTCGGGGTCGTCGAACGCGACGTCGACGTCGGGCCCGCGCCCGATCAGCCAGCGCGACCGCTCGACGCGGTGCTCCTCGCCGCGGCTCGCGCCCGACACGACGATCAGGCTCGCCGCGTACTCGTCGAAGCCCTCGCACCCGTCCCCGCGGCCGCCTTCCGGTCGGTGCCCTGCCCGCTTCATCGCCCGTGCCTCCGCATCGGCGCCGCCGCGCCGGCCGCGGCGGTCTCCGGCTCCAACGGCCGCCGCGGCCCCGCGGAACGTGACGGAGGTCCCAGAAGGTCGCTGGACGGGCAGCGCGGCGTCAGAAGCGCAGCGACAGCGCCGCCGTGCTCGTGAAGCGGTTGCGGACGCTGTCCTCGCCCGGCGTGTTGTCGTACTCGTCCGCGAGGGCCAGCTTCAACGCGAGCCACTCGAGCAGCGGGAACTCGAGCGAAGTCTCGCCGCGCAGCAGGTAGTCGCGCGTCCAGTCGTCGATGGCCGGCAGGTACTCGGCCCGCGCACGCCAGATGACGCCGTAGGGCAGCACCGCGTCGGCCTGCGCGCCGAACGCGACCGCCCAGTAGTCGTCGCTGCCGCGGCTCTGGCGCACCCCGCCCTCGACCGTGCTGCCGAAATAGTCCTCGTAGACCCAGGCCGCGCCGACGTCGCCGGAGAGGTTGAAGCGCTCGCTCTCGACGATGCGGACGCCGACGCCGGCGCGCGGCTCGAGCCGCAGCGACAGGTGCTGGATCTCGTCGTAGGTCGCGCGGTTCGACGCGAACGCGAACAGGCGCTCGGCCAGCTCGCGCTCGCCGCGCACGAGCCCCCAGACGACGTTCTCGGTGACGTCGCGCTCCGCGCCGCGCTGGTCCTGCGCGGCGTAGCGGGCCGCGCCCTCGAGCAGCAGGCGCCACGGGTCCTCGTCGCGCTCGGCGCGGAACGCGACGTGGCCGCCGAGCTGGTCGGTGTCGGCGTCGACGTAGAGCGCCCCGGCGTCGAGCGAGGCGCTCCAGTGGCGGAAGCGGCTCTTGAGCCGGTCGTAGCCCGACAGGCCGTCGCCGTCCTCGGCGAAGCCGGCGTAGATCGCGGCGGTCTCGACGCGCTCGGCGGTCTCCGGGTCGCCGCCGATCAGCAGGTGGCCGTCGTCGACGCCGACGAGCCGCCCGCGCAGCTCGCCGTCGTCGCCGTACATCACGAAGAAGGTGCCGGTGGTGTCGATCGCCTCGACGTCGGCCCACGGCACGAGGATCGTCCCCTCGCCCTGCACCGGCGAGAAGGTGACGCCCTTCGGGCCGATCTCGACGACCTCGCCGCGCAGCGTGTCGCCCTTCGCCGTGAGCCGCGCCTCGCCGCCGGCGGGCGACGCCGCGGCGAGCGCGAACAGCGCGATGAATCCTGCGCACCGATGCATTCCGAACCTCCCGTGGAAGCGAGGACGCGCGCGGCGCCCGGGGCGGGCGCAATATACACACACTCCCGAGCCGCGATCACCGGTGCAGCGCGCGCTCGAGCTCCGCGATGCGGGCGCGCAGCTCGCGCGCGCGCTCGGGCTGGGCGGTCTGCTCGGCGAAGCCGAGCGCGAAGCGCGCGGTGCGCAGCGCCACGTCGGGCTCGCCCTGGAGCGCGCGGTCGTGCGCGAGGCCGATGAGCTGGCGCACCGCGTCGCGGCCGAGCGCGGGATCGAGCGCGTAGGCGCGCTCGAGGTGCGGGCGCGCGCGCTCGAGGTGGCCGTCGATCGCCTCGACCATCCCGAGGCGCAGCTCCGGATACGCCGCGTCGGGGTGCGCGCTGCGCATGCGCTCGTAGAGGCTCCGGGAATCTCGCCAGACGTGGACCTGCGGCGCCGCGGCGGCGGCGAGCGCGACGATCGCGAGCGCGCCGGCACCCGCGGCCGTGCGCCGCGCCGCCGCACTGCGCGCGAGCGCGTCGACCGTGAACGCGAGCGCGAGCGAGATGCCGACGAGCGGCAGGTAGGTGTAGCGGTCGGCCCGCGCCTGCATCCCGACCTGCACGAGCCCGAGCACCGGCACGAGCATCCCCGCGTACCAGAGCCAGCCGACGAGCAGCCACGGCATCCGACGGCGCAGCGCGAGCGCGCCGGCCGTCAGCGCCGCGAGCGCGAGCGCGGCCGCTGCGACGCGCGCCGCGCCGAGCGAGCGGCCCGGATGCGGGTAGTACGGCGCGAGGCCGCTCGGCCAGACCGCGTCGCCGAGGTACGCGACGAGCGCGTGGAGCGCGTTCTCGACGCGCGCGCCGAGCGGCAGCGCCTCGCCGAACGAGAGCGCGCCGACGCCCTGCTGCGCGCGCCACGTGACGACCGCGACGATCAGCGCCATGCCGAACATCGGCAGCTTCTCGCGCAGCGCGTCGGCGTCGAGGCGGCGCAGCGGCCACCCGTCGAGCAGCAGCAGCACGAACGGGGCCGTGACGAGCATTGGCTTGCACAAGAGACCCAGCGCGAGACAGGCCAGCACCGCCCGCCAACGCGCGTCGGAGTCCGGGCGCTCGGCGAAGCGCGCGTAGAGGAGCAGCAGCGCGGCGAAGCACGCGGCCGAGAGCACGTCCTTGCGCTCGATCGCCCACGCCACCGACTCGACGTGCAGCGGGTGCACCGCGAACACGCCCGCGACGAACGCGCTCGCGCCGAGCCGCCCGGTCAGCCGCTCGAACGCGAGCAGCAGCAGCAGCGTCGCGAGCGCGTGCAGCGCGACGTTCTCGAGCAACGGCATGCCCGCGTCGCGCCCCCACAGCCAGCGGTCGAGCTGGTGCGAGAGCGTCGTCACCGGCACCCAGCCCGAGACCTGCGGCTTGCCGAACGCGATCGCCAGCGCCTCGCCGAGCGATGCCGGCTCCATGTCGGGGTTCCAGACGATCAGCGGCAGGTCGTCGAGGTCGAGGTACTCGTGGTGGCGCACCGGCGCGTAGACCGCGGCGACGAGCGCGACGAGCGCGACGCCGACCGCGGCGAGGCCGAGCCACGGCCGCTTCGGCGACTCCGCCGGCGTCGGTGCCGTCGGCGGCACGAGCCGGTCAGGCGCCTCCGCCGTCGCAGACGCGGGGGTCGCCGCTCTCGAGACCGCGCCGCAGCGACGCGACGCGCTGGCGCGAAGACCCGTGCGTGAACGTCTCCGGCTGCACGCCGCGTCCAGCCATCTGCTGGAGGCGGTCGTCGCCGATCGCGGCGGCCGCGCGCAGGCCCTCCTCGACGTCGCCCGGCTCGAGCACGCCGCGGCGCGCGGCGCCGTGGCCCCAGACGCCGGCGAGGCAGTCCGCCTGCAGCTCCATCGCGACCGAGAACGCATTCGCGCGCGACGGATCGCCGCGCTGCTCGCGCCGCACGCGCTCCTCGAGCCCGGTCAGGTGCTGCACGTGGTGGCCGATCTCGTGCGCGAGCACGTAGGCCTGCGCGAAGTCGCCGGGCGCCCCGAAGCGCGCGCGCAGATCGCCGTAGAACGCGAGGTCGATGTAGACCCTGCCGTCGGCCGGGCAGTAGAACGGGCCCATCTCGCTCTGGCCGGTGCCGCAGGCCGAGTGCGTCGCGCCGCGGAAGAGCACGAGGCGCGCGTCGCGGTAGCCCGGCAGCAACTGCGCCCAGCTCTGCTGGAGGTCGTCGAGCACGAACGAGACGAAGTCGACGAGCTCCTCCTCCTGCGGCGTCGCGCGGAACGGGGCCGATTCGACCTCCGGCATCACCTCGGGGTCGAGACCGACGCGCGTGCCGGCGCCGGCCTGGAGCAGCGCGCTCGGGTCGACGCCGAGCCACCACAGCACCGCGAGCAGCACGAGCATCCCGCCGAGGCCGAGGCGGCCCCCGCGGCCGCTCGGCAGCGGCAGGCCCGCGCGCAGGCCGCCGCGCCCGCGCTGGCCCCGGCGGTCCTCGAGATTCCGGCTCCTCGTCTCGCTCCGGCGCCAACGCATGCGGCGTACTCCCGCGCGCGATGATCGCCCCGCGCCGCGGCGCGATCAAGCGCGTGGGGCGCGCCCTCGCCGCTAGCCGGCGCCGAACACCTCGCGCAGCAGCTCGGTCGTGCGCGCCGCCGGCTCGGTGCGGATGCGCCCCTCTTCGCGCGCGAGCACCGCGAACAGGCCGTCGAGCGTCGCGTCGGTGACATGGCGCTCGAGCTCGACGCGCGGGCTCCCGACCGACTCGAGCACCCGCAGGCGCGCGACGAGGTCGTCGTACGCGCGGTAGAGCCCGACCTGGCTCATCGCCGCGCGGACGATCGGCGAGAAGCGCTCGCGCAGCGCGTCCTCGGTGCGGCCGCGGAAGTAGACCGTCGCCGCGTCGTCGGCGCCGCGCAGGATCCCGACCGCGTCGGCGATCGTCAGCTCCGACACCGCCTGCCACAGCACCGACGTCGCCTCGCCGGCCGCGCGCTCGGCGGCGCGG
>CAZQYK010000109.1:0-4215 GCA_964597285.1 uncultured Spirochaetales bacterium | reverse complement strand
GCGGCGCGAGCGCGCGCCCGGCGAGGCCGGGGTGGTCGGGCGAGATCCGCGTGGCGCGGAAGACCGCGTACGGAAGCGCGTCGACGCCGGGCTGCGGCGGCGTGCCGTCGGCGAGCCGGATGTCGTCGCTGAAGGGGTTGCGGTACTCCCAGGCGATGCGCCCGTCGCGCGTCACCTCGAGCAGGATCCCGTCGGGCCCGGAGCAGACGAGCGCGTTCCCGTTCGGCAGCGGATGCGCGCCGGAGATGAACGGCGCGAAGCGGTCCTCGGGAAGGCGCCAGCTCCACGCGGGCTCGGCCGGGCCCCACGGCTCACCGTCGGCGAGCGCGTAGGTGCCGTCGGGCCGCAGCGGCGGCGCGATCACCACGACCTCCGACCACGGCCCTTCGGGCCGCCCGCGCCCGTTGTCGAAGATCATCAGGTTGCCGGCGCCCGGGAAGCCCTCCGGAATCCAGCGCGCGTCGTGCTGGTAGTGGAGGCGCCGGCTCCCCGGACTGCCGCGGCCGTACACCGCCGAGTGTCCCCAGCGGTAGAGCAGGTCGCCGCCGCGGCCGGCGCGCCCGCCCACCGAGCCCCGCGCCTGCTCGGTCGTCGTCGAGTGGTCGACGATCCAGACCTCGCCCATCTCGGGCACCGAGAGCGCGATCTGGTCGAGGCCCGGGTGGTAGGCGACCGAGTTCGTGTGCAGGAAGTCGGAGGCGAGGTCGGCCGGCTCGGCGTCGGGCGGCACGTAGCCGAGCGCCTGGAGCTGCGCGAGCTCTTCCGGGCTCGGCGCCGGCGCGCCGGAGAGCGCGTTCAGGTCGAGCCGGCCGGGGTGGTCGCGCGGCGCGCCGTGGTTCGGCGCCTTCGGGTCGTGGTCCTGCACGAGATGGTCCCAGACGTGCCACTCCCAGACGATGCGCGCGCCGCTCGGGCGGCGGGGCTCGATCTCGATCAGGTAGTCGGGGTGCAGGCCCTGCTCCGGGATCCGGTCGGGCCGGCGGCCGGCGCGGCGCGCCTCGTCGGGGGTCTTCACCTCCCAGACGAGCGCGAGCACGTTGCCGTTCGGCAGCGGCTCGACGTCGTGGTGCAGGATCCGTCCGGGCTCCGAGAGCCTCCACTCCCAGACGACCTTCCCGTCCCAGTCGAGCTCCTGCAGGATCCCCGACACGCCGCCGTGTCGGAAGTGCGTCGCCTCGGGGTCGCGGCCGCCGCGCAGCAGGTGGCCGTTGGGCAGCAGGTATCCGCCGGCGCCGGAGTACGGGCTCTTCCAGGCGTGCACGACGCGGCCCGCGTTGTCGACCAGGTAGGTGGTGCCCGAGCGGATCGGGCCGTAGAGCACGTAGCCCGGCGACGTGCCGGGCTCGTTCGCGACGAGGCCGCGCGGCTCGAGCGACGGCGGCATCGGCGGCAGCTCGAACTGCGCGGCGGCGGCGGCCGGCGCGAGCAGCGCGAGCGCGAATGCAAGTCGGGCGTTCATCGGGACCGGGACCTCCGACGGGACGGCTCGCTACTGCGCGAACTCCCGCTTCTTCAACAGGCGCACGTACTCGGCGAGCTCGGGGTCGCCGTTGACCAGGTCGGAGATGCGCTGCTCGAAGGCCGCGGCCTCGCGGCGCAGCGGCTCCTCGTCGATCGCGAGCGGAAGCCCCTGCGCGAGCTTCTGCACCAGCGCGAGCGTGCCGCGCGGATTCGGCGACGCGGTGATGTAGTGCGGCAGCCCGGCCCACAGGCTCAGCACCGGCACGCCGTCGGCGAGCAGGCGCTCGGCGAGGACGCCGACGATGCCGGTCGGGCCCTCGTAGTGCGACTCGGCGACGCCGAGCGCCGCGAGCGCGCCCTCGTCGGAGCCGAAGCCGGTGACGGCGACCGGCCGCGAGTAGACTACGTCGGCGACGTACGCGCCGAGCAGCACGACGCGCCTCACGTCGATGCGCTTCACGAACGCGGCGAACTGGTCGCAGTACGCGCGCCAGCGCAGGTGCGGCTCGACGCCGACCCCGAGCACGAGCTCGCGCGTCGCGTCGGGCGAGCCGTAGCAGAAGCGGGTCGTCGGCCACACGATCCGCGGCGTGCCGTCGCGGCGGTTGCGCACCGTCGGGCGGCGCACCGTCAGGTCGAGGAACTCCTCGGCGTCGAGGTCGGCGAGCGGCACCGCGCGGATCGCGTCCTCGACGTAGCGCACTGCGCCGGTCGCGGCCTCGCCGGCGTCGTTCCAGCCCTCGAACGCGCACAAGAGCGTCGCGTTCGACAGTCGGGGCTCGACGTGGAGCGTCAGCGCGTCTCTCACCGGGCCCAGGGTCGCACGCATGCGCCCCCGGGCTCAAGGGCCGGGAAATTTCGTCAGCGCACCAGCCGATAGCCGTGCCCGCGCACCGACAGCAGGTGGCGCGGGCGCGCCGGATCGGGCTCGATGTAGCGGCGCAGCCGCACGACGAAGCTGTCGACGACGCGCGTGCGCGTGTCCGGACGCAGCCCCCAGACGCGCTCGAGCAGCTCGCCGCGCGTCAACGCGTGGCCCTCGCGCTCGACGAGCGCGCGCAACAGACCCATCTCGCGCGTCGTCAGGCTCACGACGCTGCCGTCGGGCGTCTCGATCTCGAAGCGGTCGGGGCGCAGCGTCGCCGCGCCGATCGCGACCGGCTCGGGCGGTGCGTCGCCGGCGACGCCGTCCCAGCGCCGCCGCCGCAGCAGGCCCTTCGCGCGCGCGAGCAGCTCGTCGAGGTGGAAGGGCTTCGGCAGGTAGTCGTCGGCGCCCTCCTCGAGGCCGCGCACGCGGTCCTCACTCCCCCCCTTCGCAGTCAGGATCAGCACCGGCACGAAGCGCCCCGCGGCGCGCAGCCGGCGCAGCACCTCGAAGCCCGAGAAGCCCGGCAGCATCAGGTCGAGCACGACGAGGTCGAACTCGGCACCGCCGCCGGTCAGCGCGTCGAGCGCCGCCGGTCCGTCGTCGGCGACGACGACCTCCCAGCCCTCGGCCTCGAGGTTGAAGCGCAGCCCCTCGGCGAGGTGCTCCTCGTCCTCGACGACCAGGATTCGCGTCACGCGCGCTCCGGCTCGGCCGCGCGCAGCGTCACGACGAAGCGGCTGCCGGCGCCGAAGCCCTCGCTGCGCGCGACGACGCGTCCGCCCTGGCGCCGCACGAGGTTGCGCACGATGAACAGGCCCAGCCCGAGCCCCGACGCGGTGCGCTGCACGTCGCGGCCGACGCGGTAGAAGCGCTGGAAGATCCGGCGCAGCTCGCGCGCCGGGATGCCGATGCCGCGGTCCGAGATCGCGACGTCGATGCGACCGTCGCCGCGCTGGCCCACGCGCACCGACACCTCGACCGGGTCGTCGGAGTACTTGACCGCGTTCTCGAGCAGGTTGCGGAACACGACGCGCAGCTCGGCGCGGTTGCCGGCGACCGCGACCGGCGAGCGCAGGTCGAGGTGCACCGCGGCGTCGGGCAGTGCGTGCTCGCTGCGCAGCTCGGCGATGCACTCGTCGAGGAGCTCGGCCAGCGCCACGACCTCGCTGCTGCGACGCCGCCGCGGGTCCTCGGTGCGCGCGGCGAGGAGCACCTGCTCGACGGTGTGGTCGAGGCGCTCGACGTCGCGCCCCATCCGCGCGATGAACTCGCGGCGCCGCTCGGGGTCGGGGTCGTGGCGGTCGAGCGTCTCGAGGTACAGGCGCAGCGACGCGAGCGGCGTGCGCATCTCGTGCGTCACGGCGTCGAGGAAGGCGCGCTGGCGCTGGTTCGTGCGCATCACGCGCACGAGCCAGGTCGAGAGCGCGACGAGCCCGGCGAGCACGAGCGCGAAGAGCAGCGTCCCGAGCACGATCAGCACCCACTCGCGCGTCGACAGGCCGCTGGCCAGCAGGCGCGGGTCGTCGAGCACGAGGATCTGCCAGCCGACGCCGAGCGCGACGACGAGGATCGCGAGCCCGATCCCGAGCGCGAGCGGGATGCCGATCGATCGACGCACGGGGGTAGATTAGAATCGTTCGCGGGGGGTGTCCGGCATCGGCCTCGTCGTCGTCCTCGCCGCGCTCGCGGCCGCTCTGGCGGCCGGGGCGGCCCTGCCGGCCGCCGCCGCGTGCCCGCCGCCGCTCGCCGAGGGCGCCGTGCTCGGCTACGCCGACCTGCTCCCGCTGCGGGCCTTCCTGCCGCCCGAGGTGTGGCGCCACCGCGACGCGTTCTTCGACCGCGACCTCGGCCTCGAGCTCGGCCCGTGCCGGCGCGACTACCCCGCG
>CAZQYK010000108.1:0-3552 GCA_964597285.1 uncultured Spirochaetales bacterium | reverse complement strand
GTCCGACCTGTTCGACGCGAGCACGGGCTTCTACTCCGTCGCGGGCTCGGCGATCGGGCCCCTCTTCACGTTCGGCCAGACCACGTACACGTGGAAGGCGGCCGAGGCCGCGACCGACGCGAGCCGCGCGGCGTACGAAGGCGCCGTTCTCGAGGCGCTGCGCGACGCCTCGGACGGTCTGGTCGCGCGCGAGCAGCTCGTCGTGATGCGCGCCGAGCAGGAGCGGGCGGTCGCCGCGCTGCGCGAGGCGGTCGCGATCTCGCAGACCCGCTATCGGGGCGGCCTCTCGACCTATCGCGAGGTGCTCGACGCGCAGCAGCAGCTCTATCCGGCGGAGTTCGACCTCGCGCGAACCGAACGCGACCAGCTGCTCGCCGTCGTCCGCCTTTACCGCTTACTCGGCGGCGGCTGGAACGCCTACGAGGACGCGCCCGAGGTACCGCTACCGATCGTCCCGTGAGCGCCAGGTCGCCGGGGCTCCCCCCGAGCGCCCGTCCGCTAGCCTTCGCCGCGATGAGCCCGAACCGGAGATGAGTGTGCGAAACGCCGAGCTAGAGCGGGCCAATCAGCAGCTGCGCGACGAGATCGCCGGGCTCGAAGCGGAGCTGCGGCGCAAGGAGGGGTTCCTGACCGAGGTGCAGAGGCTCACCCGCACGCGGAGCTGGATCGCACCGATCCCGCGCGACCCCAGGCCCATCTCCGGGGAGGACTTCCGAGTCGTCGGTCTCGATCAAGCCAACCCCGCGCCGCCCGTCGCATGGAACTGGGACGTCGTCCATCCGGACGACCGGGAGTGGGTCGAGAAGACCGTCACTGCGGCGATCCACGACGAGAAGGGCTACGAGCTGGAGCATCGCATCGTCCTTCCCGGTGGGGCGATTCGCATCGTACACGCCAGGGGTCACCCGGTAGTCGACGCGTCGGGCGCGGTGACCGAGTACATCGGAACGAGCACGGACGTCACGAAGCGACGGGCTGCCGAGGCGGAGCTGCGCAGGCAGGCGGAGCTGCTGAGTCTCTCCCACGAAGCCGTGCTCGTGCGCGAGCCCGACGGCCGGATCAGCTTCTGGAATCGAGGCGCGGAGGAGACCTACGGCTGGACGGCCGAGGAGGCGCTGGGGAAGTCCGCGCGCGAGA
Source organism: uncultured Spirochaetales bacterium (assembly GCA_964597285.1). Classification (GTDB taxonomy): domain Bacteria; phylum Myxococcota_A; class UBA9160; order UBA9160; family SMWR01; genus JAHEJV01. The sequence continues at coordinate 2,415 of CAZQYK010000108.1, read as the reverse complement.
TTCTGCAGACGACCTTCCCCGGTCCGCCCGAGGAGATCGAGGCGATCTTCCGCGAGCAGGGGCGATGGGATGGTGAGCTCGTCCAGGTACGGCGCGACGGCGCCCCGATCGTCGTCGCGAGCCGCTGGTCGCAGCAGCGCGACGAGCGCGGTCGGCCCGCGGCAGTCCTCGAGACGAACACCGACATCACGGCGCGCAAGCGCGCCGATGAGGCGCTCCGAAGGAGCGAGCAGCGGTACCGGAACATCTACGAGTCCGTGGGAGTGGCGATCATCGAGCACGACTTCACGGGCGTCATGGCAGTGCTCGAGGACATCAGGGCGCGGGCAAGCGACGTCCCGCGCTACCTCGATGAGCATCCCGAGGTCGTGTCGCAGATGCTAGGTCTCCTCCGGGTCACCGACGTCAACCATGCGGCCGCGAGGCTCCTGGGATTCGAAAGCCCGGAGGACATCCTGAATGCGGCGTTCCGTCCGACGCCCGAGGTCGCGGCGGCATGGCCCCTTCAGCTGCGCGCGATCGCCGAAGGCAGGAGGATCATCGAGACCGAGCTGGTCGTGACGACCCGCCAGAACGCGAAGATCTCGGCGCTCGAGACGATCGTCCTCCCGCCAGGGCCATCCGGCTACGAGAGCGTGCTGGTGACGCTCGTCGACCTCACGGAGCGCAATCGAGCCGAGGAGGCGTTGCATCAGTCGCAGGTCAGGATCGCGCACGCGACGCGCGTCACTGCGCTGGGAGAGCTCACGGCCTCGATCGCGCACGAGGTGAATCAGCCGCTCGCGGCGATCCTCAACAACGCCAACGCCTGCCTGGGCCTACTTTCCGCCGGCGCTCCCGCGGAGCTCGAAGAGGCGCGGGCGGCCCTCGTCGACATCACGTTCGACGCCGAGCGTGCGAGCGCCGTCATCGAGCGCGTCCGCGCGCTGGCGAGGCGATCGCCGCCCGAGAAGGTGCACCTCCAGCTCGGGGACGTCGTCGGAGACGTCGTGGCCCTCGCAGCGCGCGAGCTGGCGAACAGGCGCGTCACGCTGTTCCGCAACGCCGTCGCGCCCCTACCGTTCGTGCTGGGCGATCGCGTGCAGCTCCAGCAGGTCCTGCTGAACCTGGTGCTCAACGGCATGGACGCGATGGCGACCCTGGCCGATGGGGAGCGCCTTCTGGAGGTCAGCGAGCGCCCGGAGACGCTGGACGGAAGACCCGCCGTCACGATCCGCGTCCAGGACCGGGGCGTGGGTCTGAGCGAAACGGACATGGACCGGCTCTTCGACGCCTTCTACACCACGAAGCCGAACGGCATGGGCATGGGCCTCGCGATCAGCCGGTCGATCATCGAGGCGCACGGCGGCCGCATGTGGGTGGAGCCGAACGCCGGGCCTGGCGCGACCTTCGCGTTCACGCTGCTCGCGGCGGATTCGGGTTCGGCGTAGACGCTTCGACGTTCTGCAGTCGCACCTGGCCCCGCGCGACGAGCTTGTCGTCCTCCGGTCGCCGGACCTCGACCTGCCAGAGCTGCTGCGTGCGTCCTTGCTGGATGGGGATGGCCACGACGCGCAGGCGCCCGCTGCGGTGCGGGCGCAGGAAGTCGGTGGCGTTGGCGACGCCGACGGCCTGCAACCCCTGGTCCTTGACCGCCTCGTAGGCGCCGAGCGTCGCGAAGGTCTCGATCGCGGTGGCGTAGAGCCCGCCGTGCACGAGGCCCCACGGCTGGTGGTGGCGTTCGTCGGCAGCCACCGAGCCGCTGACGCGCTGGGCCGTACATGCGTCGAGCTGGACGTCGAGCAGGGCCATGAGTTCGCTGGGCTGCGTGTCGGGCGTCGTCATCCGATGACGAGACCCGCCAGCAACTGCCGTGCCAAGGAGTGCGGCCAGCGCCCACTCGCCCGGAGACCGCATGGATGCATACCGCGTCCGCCGGCGCCCGCGGATCGGCACGGGCGCCCTCTCGTCGGCACCTGCCGGGATCCCGGCACCGGCCGCGTCTCTTCGGCCTCTCGAGCCTGCGTCACGGGTGCGCGGAAGCCGGCACGGAAGTTGCGATCCCGGGCGGTCGTCTGCGGATCGCATCGACACCACCTCCAGATCGCTTCGGAGTCCTCCATGTCCGCGACCCTCGATCCCTGGTCCTTCCCTGCGGCGCGCGTACGACCGTGACCTCGGGCGCCGTCCTTCGCCGCTACTTCGCGATCTCGGGGGTATTCACGCTCTCGGCCTCGCTGATCTGGGGCGTGAACACGCTCTTCCTCCTCGAGGCGGGCCTCGACATCTTCGGCGTCTTCGTGGCGGGCGCCGCCTTCACCGCGGGCAACGTGCTCTTCGAGATCCCGACGGGCGTGGTGGCGGACACCCTGGGACGACGCCCCTCGCTCCTCGCGAGCGCGGCGATCCTCTGCGCCGGCACGCTCGCCTACGTCG
>CAZQYK010000107.1:0-2817 GCA_964597285.1 uncultured Spirochaetales bacterium | reverse complement strand
TTCCCGACGCGGTGCGAGCTCAGCTCGCGGCAGCGTCGGCTCGAGGACGGCGCACGGCGGGGGCTAGTCGCCGGCGTCCTCGGCGAGGATCTCGCGGTACAGGCGCTCGTAGGCGTCGACCATCTGCTCGGCGAGGAAGCCCTCGGCGACGCGCCGGGCGCCGGCCGCGCCGAGCCGACGCGCGAGCGCCGGGTCGGCGAGCAGCGCCTCGAGCGCGGCGGCGAGCGCCACGGGGTCCTCCGGCGCGACGAGCTTCCCGGTCTCGCCGTCGCGCACGATCTCGGCGAGGCCTCCGACGGCGCTCGCGACGACCGGCCGCGCGCGCGCCATCGCCTCGAGCCCCGCGACGCCGAGGCCTTCGCGCCGCGACGGCAGCACGAACGCGTCGCAGGCCTCGAGCAGGTCGCCGACGTCGTCGCGGCGGCCGAGGAAGGCCACGCGTTCGCCGAGGCCGTGGCGCCGCGCGCGGGCCTCGAGCGCGCCGCGCTCGGGCCCGTCGCCGGCGATCCAGAGCGCGAAGGGGGCCCCCCGCTCCGCGAGCCGTGCGCACGCGTCGAGCAGCACGTCGACGCCCTTGCGGCGCACGAGGTTCGCGGCGACGAGCAGGCACGGCGTCGCGTCGGCGACGCCGAGGCGCTCGCGCAGCGCGGCCCGCGGCGCGCTCGGCGCGAGCGCCGCCGGGTCGACCGCGCTCCAGATCACGCGCGTGCGCGCCGGGTCGACGCCGCCGTCGTGCAGGCCGCGCTCGACCGCCGGCGAGATCGCGACGGCGCGGCGCATCAGCGACCCGTAGAGCCAGCGCGTGCGCCAGCCGCGCCGCACGCGCCGGTCCATGCGCCGCGTGCTCAGCGCCGGCAGCGCGGCCCAGCGCGCCGCGAGCCCGCCGAGCCAGTTCGCGCGGCCGGTGTGGCAGTGCACGAGCGACGGGCGCCGCGCGCGCAGCGCGGCCGCGATGCGTCGCGCGGCGCCGAGCGACAGCTCGTTGCGCATCGGCACCGCGGCCACGTCGAATCCGCGCCGGCGCGCCTCGGCCTCGCTGCGGCTCCCGGGCGGGCAGACGAGCCAGCTCTCGTGCCCGCGCGCGCGCAGCCCCTCCATCAGCAGGAACACCTGCACCTCGCCTCCGGAGAAGCCGACCTCGCCGGACACGTGCGCCACGCGCAGCGGAGCGGCGGCGGTGCGTCGAGTCTGCAAGAGCGGCGAGCCCCCGGCCGAGCCTAGAAGAGGTTCGACACGATCTCCGTGCCCCCGGCGCAGGTGCCGAGCAGGCTGCCGAGCGTCGTGAGCAGGAACACGAGGAAGATCCGCAGCAGCCGGCTCGACCACCAGCGGCCCGGCACCGGGAGGTCGGCGGCGACGTGCTCGAACTCGCGCACCATCGGCGGGGCGAGCCACGCCTGGAGGAAGGCCAGCACGTAGCCGGCGCCGATCACCGGAATCAGGCTCGTCACCGGCGCGACCGCGAAGGCCGAGACGATCACGACGGGGTGCGCGAGCGCGAGCGCGGCGCCGATCGTCGTCGGCACGCCGTTCGCGACGATCCAGTAGGCGAGGTTCGCGCCAGCGACGCGCGCGCCGTGCTGCACGCCGATCCCGACCAGCGCGCCGAGGATCAGGCACGGCACGCCCCAGCCGATCCACTTCGCGAGCGCGCCCACCGGCGGGATCTCGCTGATCGCGTCGAGGTCGACCTCGCGCCTCTCGAGCAGCTCGCGCCGGATGCCCTCGACGTGGCCGGCGCCGACGACGGCGACGATGCGCTCGCCCTCGGCGTCGAGGATCTTGCGCGCGAGGTACGCGTCGCGCTCGTCGATCAGCGCCGTCTTCAGCGGCGGCATCGCCTCGCCGAGCTCGCGCATCAGCTCCGAGACCACGTCCTGGTCGCGGATGCGGCGCAGCTCGGCCTCGTCGAGCTCGGGGCGCTCGGCGACGCTGCCGATCAGCGCCGCGAGCAGCTTCGCCTTGTTCCACAGCCCCATCGAGGCCCACGCGCGGCGCAGCGTCACGCGAACGTCGCGGTCGCAGAGGGCGATCGGGATGCCGCGCTCCTCGGCGACGCGCGCCGCCTCGAGCAGCTCGGCGCCCGGCGCGACGCCGAGCGCGCCGCCGAGCTTCTTCTGGTACGAGGCGATCACGAGGTTCGCGAACAGCGGCGCGAGCTGCTTGTGGCGGATCACCTGCTTGAGGTCGAGGCTCTCCCAGCGCTGCGGCTGCGACAGCGCCTTGAAGCGCTGCGCGTCGAGCTCGATGCAGACGCAGTCGGGCCGCTCCTTCTCGATCACCTCGCGCACGAGGTCGACCGACTCGCGCGAGACGTGCGCCGTGCCGACGAGCACGATCTGGCGCCCGCCGACCTCGAGCACGTGGACGTCGGAGGAGCGTCTGGTCGCCGCCGTCGCGCCCGCCGCCCCGGTCGTCCGCCCGACGTCGCCCGGATCCGTCATCGCCGGCGCAAGCTAGCGCCCACGCGCGGCCAACGCCGGGCTTCAGAGCTGCGCGCGTCCTGCCGATCGGTGGAGGGCCATGCCCGAGGTCAGCGATCACGGTCTCGACGTCTCGGCCGAGGAGGAGCGCTACCTGCGCCGCACCTTCCGCCGCTTCGCGCTCCCGTACGTCGCCGCGCTCGCGCTCTTCGCGTGGGTCGTGTCGGCGCTCTCCGGCGACGCCGTCGCGCCGTCGCAGGAGCTCGGCGCGCTGCGCGAGGAGCTCGCCGGCGCGGTCGAGTCGATCGCGGCGCTCGAGGGCCGCGTCGACGCCGCCGCGCGCGCGGCCGAAGCGGCCGGGAAGCGCGCCGCCGCGCTCGCGGGCCGCGAGGGC
>CAZQYK010000106.1:0-3081 GCA_964597285.1 uncultured Spirochaetales bacterium | reverse complement strand
GCGCTCCCCGAATCGAAGTCGAGGGGATTCCGGACCACGATGCTCTCGATCGGATCGTCGATCGTCTTGTAGAACCCGCTGATCCCGACGAGATCGCCGAGGTCGCCGAAGACGTACTCCGCGCGAAGGTCGTAGCTCTCGACCTCGGAAAGCTGGAGCTGCGGATTCCCCACCGTCCGGTCGTCCGTGCCCGGCTCGATCGAGACGTAGTAGCCGATCTCGCGGAACGAGGGCCTCGCCACCGTCTGCGAGTACGAGCCGCGCAGCGAGAGGCCGTCGAGCGGGCGGTAGGCGAGCCCGAACGACGGCAGCAGCTTCTGCTCGTCGATCTCCCCGTTGACGAGGGAGAGGATCTCGTCCCGCGTCAGCAGGTCGACCACCCCCGTCGCCGGATCGACCGGCACGTCGATCCCGAGGATCTGGTCGTTGAACGTCACCGTGCTCGGGTCGCCGTTGAAGCCCTCGAGCGGGGTGTCGGCCCGATCGAAGAAGAGATAGGCCACCGGGAAGGTCTGGGGCCGGTTGAACGGGAAGCGTCCGGTGAACGGCTCGTTCAGCGACTCGATGAAGATCTGCTCGATGCGCAGCCCGGCGAGCAGATCGACCCGCTCCAGGAGGGTCGCCTTGGCGTCCACGTACCCGGCCGTGATCTCCCGCGAGGCCTTCGAGGTCGCCGTGCGGGTGGACCCGAGAGGATCCAGCCGGCCGAACAGCGACGATCCCAGCTCCGGAAGCGTCGCGGAATCCAGCGCCCAGTCCCCGACCCCACTCACCGTCACGGTCTCGACGAAGAGCGCTTCGACGTCGCGCTCCGCGTCCTCCCACCAGACGCCGCCCCTGGTGTCGAACTGGACGCTCTCGCTGAACGAGAACTTCTGGTCCAGGTCGAGTCGGCCGAACCACTGCGACTCCTCGATCTCGATCTCGCTGAAGACGATGCCACCGGACCTTCCGCTCGCGAAGTGGCGGCCCACGCCCAGGTCCGCCACGGTGACCGGAAAGCGCCGCGGGGCCGGGATGCGCGAGACGCCGGCCGGGCACGGGAACTGTCCCGCATAGCCACAGGGCTCGTAGAAGAAGCGCATCCCGAGCGCCGTCTCGTCCTGCGATGTCTCGGCCCGGTTCACCGCCCAGCGAACGTCGAGCCCGTCGAGGAGATCGAAGCCGTGCTCCCCGTTCAGCTGGAGAACCTGCAGCTCGCGCTCCTCCTCGAAGGAGTTCGTGCGGCCGAAGCTCGCGAGCCACAGCGCACCGCGGTTCGGGGGCTCCGTGGGCTCGACCCGCAGCGCCCGCTCGGGACCCGCGAGCCGGCTACCGAGCGTCGCCACCGCCGCCTGGTCGATCAGCGGCTGGAACAGGTCCCACGGCGGCCCGGCGTCGGTGGCGTCGGCGAGCGGCCCGTAGTCGAAGCCCGGAAAGTATCCGTTCTCGCGCAGGTCGACGGACTCCTCCGCCTTCCGGGTGAAGAAGTACGAGGCGTCCAGCCGATGCCTGCCCTCGGCGTCGAGATCCACGCCGAGCGCGCCGTAGCCGGTGAGCTGCTCGTCGCGGGTGCTCACGGTCTGGTCGAAGCGGCCGTCGCTGAGCGCGAGCTCGCCCAGCGCGAGACCTCCCGACTGGAAGATCCCGAAGCCGGGAAGCTCGCCCCGGGGCCGCGGCTCGCGCTTCTCCCGGAAGCCCTCCTCGGTGCGGTAGTCGACCTCGTGGTTCACGAGCGCCTTGAAGCGGACCTCGCGCTCGAACAGCGTGCGGCGTCCGCCGATGCTTCCGCCGTAGTCCGACTCGATCGTGTCGCTCGCGTCCGCCTCGATCCCCGCGGTGGATCCGGACCGGAACTCGAGGAAGCGGTCGCGCGCGCCCTCCTCGAAGCCGGCTCCGCCGCTGATCCTCACCTCCAGCTCCTCGGGGTACTCGAGCGTCACGATGTCGATCGACCCACCCGCCGAGTTGCTCGGGGTCATCGGCGCGAAGGTCTTCGCGACGACGAGGTTCGTGACGACGTCCGACGGGAAGAGGTCGAGCTGCACCGACTGGCGGTCGGGGTCGGGGCTCGGCACCGGCGCGCCGTTGTAGAGCGTGCTGCTGTAGCGGTCCTCGAGGCCGCGGATGATCGCGAACTGGCCCTCGACGACGTTGACGCCGGCCACGCGCTTCAGCGCGTCGGCGACGTCGCTCGCCGCGTAGCGCGAGAGGTCCTCGGCGCTCATCACGTTGAGCAGTTGGTCGGACTCCATGCGCAGCTCGAGCGCCGCCATGATCTCGTCGACCGTCGACGCCTCGACGACGAAGGCCTCGAGATCGAGGATCTCGCTCGACTCCGAGGCCGGCAGGCGCGGCATCGGGAAGTCGGCGCGCGCGACCTCTCCCGCGGCGACGGCGAAGTCGGTCACGTTCGACGCGCGGTAGCCCGACTTGATGAAGCTCAGCGTGTAGCGGCCCGGCGGCACCGACGGGAACTCGTACGAGCCGTCGCCGGCGGTGACCGCGACGTCCTGCTCCGGCTCGTCGCCGTCCTCGGGCTCGGGCCAGACGAGGATCACCGTCGCGTTCGCGATCGGCGCGCCGCTCTCGCCGTCGACGAGCCGGCCGGCGATCGCGCCCTCGCCCTCGCGCGGCTCCGCCCCTTCCTCGCGCGTCGCGGTGCCGAGACCGCCGAAGACGTCCTCGAGGTCCTCCTGGGCGCCAGCCGGAGCGGAGAGCACGAGGCAGCAGCCGAACGCCCACGCCACCCATCGTCGGGCGCGGCGCGCAGAGCGAGTGTCGGGGGAGCACATTCCGTTCGCGCCCGGCGCTAGCCGCGCGCGGCCTCCTCGACGCGCGCTAGGAACTGCTGCACGCGCGGCTCGTGCTTGATCTCGAGCGCGCGGCGCAGGAGCTCGGCGGCCTTCGCGTAGTCGTGCGACGAGACCAGCAGCTGCGCGTGCTCGAGCAACGCCGGGTGCTCCCAGGCCTCGAGCTTCTCGGCCCGCTCGACCATCAGCAGCGCGCGCTCGACGTCGCCCTTGCCCTCGTAGTAGTCGGCGAGCTCGAGCAGCGCGTCACCGCGCGTGCCGTCGCGCGTGACGATCGACTCGAGCAGCT
>CAZQYK010000105.1:0-4341 GCA_964597285.1 uncultured Spirochaetales bacterium | reverse complement strand
GCCGCCGACGCGCTGCGCTGGCTCGCGACGCCGCGCTACTGGATGCAGCTCGGCGAAGCGATCGTCGCCGAGGCGCTGCGCGCCCCGCTGTCGAACGGCGCCGCGCTGCTCGTGGCCGGCCTCGCGATCTGGGGCGTGCGGCGGATCCGCGCGCGGCTGCCGCTGCTGGCCGAGCGCGCGCGCTCGGCGAGCTGCGTCGACGCACGGCCGACCTTCGAGGCCTTCGGCCTGACGCTGCTGCTCGCGCCGTGGCTGCCGCTCGCGCTCGTCTGGGTGGGATGGCGGCTCGGCATCTCGCCCGAGGCGAACCAGTTCGTGCGCAGCACCGCGCACGGCCTGCTCTCGGCCGGCGCGATCTGGCTCTCGATCGAGCTGCCGCGCGCGATGCTGCGGCGCGACGGGCTGGCCGATGCGCACTTCGGCTGGTCGACGCGCGACGTCGGCGGGCTGCGGCGCAGCCTGTCTCGGATCGCGGCGATCGGCGTGCCGCTCGTGTTCGTGATCCAGGTCTTCGAGATGCGCGGCGACGCGGCCGCGCGCGAGTCGGTCGGGCGCGTGGCCTTCATCGCACTGATGCTCGCCGCGACCGCGTTCGCGCACCGCCTGCTGCGCGCCGGCGGTCCGCTGCGCGAGATCCTGTCCGCGCGGCGCGAGATCCGCGTCGGAGGCTGGGTGTGGTTCGTGCTGCACGGCGCCGGCATCGCGGCGCCGCTGCTGCTCGCCGTCGTCGCGGGCCGCGGCTACTACTGGACCGCGCTCCAGCTCGGCAAGAGCACGCACCTGACGCTGGCCTTCCTGTTCGTGCTGCTCGCGCTCTTCGAGCTCTCGCTGCGCCTGGTGCTGCTGGCGCGGCGGCGCCTGGCGCTCGCGAAGCTCGAGGAGGCCCGCGCGGCCGCGCGCGCGGCGCGCGACCAGGCCGGCGAGGAGTCGAGCGGCGAGGTCGCGCCGGTGTCGGAGCCGCAGCTCGACCTCGCGACCGTCGACGCGCAGACCGGCCGGCTGCTCTCGGTCTCCGCGCTGGTGCTGATGCTGCTCGGCCTGTGGTTCCTGTGGGCCGACGTCGTGCCCGCGCTCGGGATCCTCGACCGCGTCGAGCTGTGGTCGACGACCGAGACGGTCACGGTCGAGACGAAGTCCGCCGACGGCAGCCGCGAGTTCCACAGCGAGGAGCACGCGCTGCCGGTCACGCTCGCCGACCTGCTGCGCGCGCTGCTGATCGCGTTCATGGCCGGCGTCCTGGTGCGCAACCTGCCGGGCCTGCTCGAGATCTCGCTCTTCCGCCGCCTCGGCACCGCGGCGGGCGAGCGCTACGCGTACACGACGATCGCGAAGTACGCGCTCGTGCTCGTCGGCGGCGTGTTCGCCGCGGCCGCGGTCGGCATCAACTGGGGCAACGTGCAGTGGATGGTCGCCGCGGTCGGCCTCGGCCTCGGCGTCGGGCTCCAGGAGATCTTCGCGAACTTCGTGTCGGGCCTGATCATCCTCTTCGAGCGGCCGATGCGGGTCGGCGACACGGTGACGGTCGGCGACGTCAGCGGCACCGTGACGAAGATCCGGATCCGCGCGACCTGGATCACCGCCTTCGACCGCAAGGAGCTGGTCGTGCCGAACAAGGAGTTCGTCACGAACCGGCTCGTGAACTGGTCGCTCAGCGACGGCGTGCTGCGCGTCGAGGTGCGCGTCGGCATCGCCTACGGCTCCGACACCGAGCTCGCGATCCGCGAGCTCCTCGCGGTCGCCGACGCGAACGAGCTCGTGCTGAAGGACCCGAAGCCGCAGGTCTACTTCCTCGGCTTCGGCGAGAGCAGCCTCGACCTCGAGCTGCGCGCCTACAGCCCCGACGTCGATCGCCGCCTGCTGATCCACCACCAGCTCCACCTCGCCGTCGACCGCGCCTTCCGCAAGGCCGGCATCGAGATCGCCTTCCCGCAGCGCGACCTGCACATCCGGAGTGGGCTGGTGAGGGAGGAGAACGAGAAGGAGGAGGGCGGCGAGGCATAGTGGACGCACGTTCGGCCGGGTTCTTGATCGTCCGCGCGCCCGAAAGCGGGGTCCTCTATCAGGGGGTGGACCGCGTTCCCGCGTATCCAGGCGAGGACGACGATGAGACCGCAGCACTCGACGCTATGTATTCGACGATTACAAGGACTCCCGAACGAACCTGATTCCGACGATCGATGTCGCGACCGAACTGCTTGTCAGCCTCTCGCGGACCGGCCGCCGCTACGAAGTGATCCTGTGCTGCAGTGGGCCGGAATCCGAGGCGCTTCGCGATCTTTCCGCCGGCGCCGTCGCGCCGCTCGGATTCGACGTCGCCGTATTGCAGGGTGACTACTGGTCGATAGTCGGGGACTTCAGCCGAAGCGCCTGGGCGCGGCGATTCCGAGAGCGTCTGAACCCCTACGGTCTCTTCGCGAACGCGAACGACGCCGGGCGGTACCTCTACGAGTACAAGCACCGAAACGAGCCGGACTCCGACATGGCGCTCGAAGTCGTCTACTTGGCGAGAGTGGACCTGGCGTGAGCCGTCGAACGAGCTGTCGTCTTCCGATCGGCGGCACGCAACACGCCGCAGCCACCACCCGGCACCTCGTCCGGATCCAGCAGCCCCCGCCGCCGCCAGCCCTCCGCCAACAGCCAGTACCGCGCCCGCGCGACGGGAGCACCGCGCGAGAGAGGCGGCCCCGGCCCATCCGCCGCCGGCCTCCAACGCCACCCCTCGAACCACCGCCCCGACGACGCCGGATCGAGCCGCACCACCCCCGAGAGCCTCTTCCCGCCCTTCGCCGCATGCCGCCGGGCGTTCAGAAGGACGTAGGCCAGCGCGTTCCGCACCTGAGTGGAGTTACGCAGCACGTGCAGGTGATACCGATCCGCGAGCACGCGCCCCGTCCGCCCGAACACCCGGTTCACCGCCCGCGCGAGCCGCGACCCGATCGCCTTCATCCCGCGCCCGAGCGCCTCGCGGCTCTTCGCCTCGACGACCAGGTGCGCGTGGTCGTCCTGGAGCGAGTAGTGCACGAGCCGGAACTCCCCGCGCTCGCAGCCCTTCGCGAAGGTCCGCTCGACCTCGTGCACGAGCTTCACCGTCCGCAGCGACGGCACGTCGGACCGAACCTTGAGCGTCACGTGGCATGGCGCTCCCCGTGAAAACCGCGCGCGCGACGCGTGCCGCACGCGCGGATTCGGTCCGGGCTTCCGTCCCGCGCCGGGCCGTCGCCCGCCCCAGCAGCGACGGTCGAGCTCGAACTGCTCCGGCTCTCGACGGATACGACTCACAGATGTGTTGATAGCGGCTATGTTAGTTCTTGCCCGGCCGTGGCCGAGGAACGGGATCGGAATCCGCTCAGGTGGAAGCGCGGCGAGATCGGCACACGTGCGGAGGCTCGACTCGGGCCGCGGGCGGCCTCGGCGCGAATGCCGGAGGCCCGCGAGCGTCCGCCCCATGCATCAGAAGCCTCTTCCACGCTGATGGCGCGGCCGCAGCGGTCGCGTTCACCCCGCCTACCGTGGCAGCCCCACCAGCTTCCGGGCGATGATCACCCGCTGGACCTGGCCGGTGCCTTCGACGATGTCCATCGCCTTGACGTCGCGGTAGAGCTTCTCGATCAGGTGGTCGCCGCGGGCGCCGACGGTGCCGAGGAGCTCCATGCCGAGCGTGGTCGCGTCCTGGGCGACGCCGGCGGCGAGCGCCTTCGACGCGGACGCCTCGACGACGTTCGGGCGCTCGCGCTCGGCTAGCCAGCCGGCGCGCAGGCACGCGAGCAGCGCCATCCGCAGCCGGCGCGCCATCGCCTCGAGCCGGTCGCGCACGCGGACCTGACCGAGCAGGTCGTGCTCGCGCGCGAACGCGAGCGCCTCGTCGAGCGCCGCGCGGCCCATGCCGACCGCGTTCGCGGCGATGATCGGCCGGCCGGCGTTGAAGGTACGCATCGCGCCCTGGAACGCGCGCGGCCCGCCCTGCGTCTCGCCGCCGAGCAGGTTCGCGGCCGGGACGCGGCAGCCGCGCAGCGTGAACGACGTCGACTCGTACGCGCGCAGCCCCATCTTCTTCTCGATCATGAAGTCGCCGAGGCCCGGCGTGTCGCGCTCGACGAAGAACGCGCGCTGCGCGGCGCGGCCCTTCGACGGGTCGAGCGTCGCCTGCACGAGGATCCAGGCGGCGCGCGACGCGCCGCCGATGAAGCACTTCGCGCCGTCGAGCCGCCAGCCGTCGCCGTCGCGGCGCGCGCGCGTCGTGATCGCGGCCGCGTCGGAGCCGGCGCCGGGCTCGGTCATCGCGAAGCACGCCCAGCGCGGCCGGTCGGGCGCGACGAAGGGGCCGAGGAAGCGCTCCTTCTG
>CAZQYK010000104.1:0-3286 GCA_964597285.1 uncultured Spirochaetales bacterium | reverse complement strand
CTGGATGAATTTGACGCGTCAGGACGATTTCGTCTATTTTAAGGTCCGTGACCGCCGCCCCCGCCTCCCGATCGCCGCGCGTCGAGCAGCGCCGGCTGCGGATCCTCGCCGCCGCGGCGCAGTGCTTCGCGAAGAGCGGCTTCGCGCGCACCCGGGTGGAGGAGGTCGCCGCCGCGGCCGGCGTCTCGCGGGCGCTCGTCTACAACCACTTCGGCACGAAGGAGGAGCTGGCGCGCCAGGTCCGCGACCACATGCTCGACGAGTGGACCCAGGCCGTCGACCGCGCGCTCGACGAGTCGGCGAGCGCGGCCGACGCGCTCGCCGCGTGGCTGCGCGTGAACCTCGCCGACGACCGGCGCCCGCTGCTCACCGCGCTCGTCGCCGCCGACGCGGCGCCGGTGCTCGTCGACTGGGACGCCGCCGCCGCCGGCGCGATGGAGGAGTGGCGCGCGAAGCTCGAGGCGCTGGTGCGCCGCGGCATCGCGCGGGGCGAGTTCCGCGCCGACCTCGACGCGCCGGCCGCCGCCGAGGTGCTGCGCGCGATGCAGGTGGGGATGATGCAGCACCTGCTCGACGACAAGCCCTATCTCGACGTCTCGAGCGAGCGCCACCTGCGCGCCGCGACCGATCTGCTCGTCGCGGCGCTGCGCGCGCCCGACGTCGGAAGCGAAGGAGCGAGCCGATGAACACCCGACCGCTGCGCACCCCGCACGAGCGCGCGCCCCACCCCGGCCTCGGCACCGCGCCGATCCCGAAGTCGCGCTACACGTCGCGCGATTTCATGGCCCTCGAGTGGGAGCGCCTGTGGAAGCGCGTCTGGCTGATGGCCGGCCGTGCCTCCGACGCGCCGAGCCCGGGCGACTACTTCACCTTCGAGATCGGCCCCGAGTCGGTGCTCGTGATCCGCCAGCCCGACGGCTCGCTCGCCGCCCGCTACAACGTCTGCATGCACCGCGGCAACCGGCTGCGCGAGCCGGGCCGCGGCCACGCCGAGAGCTTCACCTGCGGCTTCCACGGCTGGCGCTACGGCGTCGACGGCCGGCTGCTCGAGGTGCACGACCCCGAGTCCTTTCCGCAGGGCTGCAAGGGTCTCGACCTGCGGTCGGTTCGCTGCGAGACCTGGGCCGGCTTCGTGTTCGTGAACCTCGACCCCGAAGCCTCGCCGCTGCGCGACTTCCTCGGCGTGATCCCGGAGCACCTCGACCCCTACCACTTCGAGGAGTGGAAGGTGGCCTTCGACGCGACGATCGAGATCGAGTGCAACTGGAAGACCTCGGTCGACGCGTTCAACGAGGCCTACCACCTCGCCGCGACCCACACCTGGACGCTCGAATTCAGCGACGACGTGGGCACGCAATACGACTGCTACGACAAGCACACGCGGATGATCTTCCCCGAGGTGCAGGCCAGCGCGCGCCACCCCGGCGCCGGCACGGTGACGCCGGGCATCCGCGACCTGTTCCTGAAACGGGTCGGCGTCGACGTCGAGGCGTTCCGCGGCGGGCCGGTCGACGCGCGCGCGGCCTTCGCCGAGGCGGTGCGCAAGATGGGACCGGCGCTCGGCTGCGACTTCTCGGAGATGAGCGAGTCGCAGATGTGCGACGACTTCCACTACACGGTGTTCCCGAACCTCACCTTCAACACGCACTCGCTCTTCACCTGGGTCTTCACGCACCGCCCGCACCCCGACGACCCGAACAGGATGTTCTTCGACTTCTGGAGCCTCGTGCGCACCCCGGCGCAGGACGTGCCGCGGCCCGAGAAGCGCCGCTTCCGCACCGCCGACGGCGACACGCTCGCCGGCCAGTGCGAGGGCGGCGACCTGCTCGACGAGGACCTCTACAACCTGCCGCGCATCCAGGCCGGCATGCGCTCGGCGGCCTTCGAGAGCCTGCACCTCTGCGAGCAGGAGGTGCGCATCCGCCACTTCCACCGCACGCTCGAGCGCTACCTCGACGGCGCCGCCTGATGCGCTCGCTCGTCGTCGACGTGGCCGATCTCGGCCCGGGCCAGACGCGCGCCGTCGACGCCGACGGCGCGACGCTGCTGGTGTGCAACGCCGACGGCCGCTTCTACGCGATCGAGAACCGCTGCCCGCACGCGACGGTGCGCCTCGACGGCGCGGCGCTGCGCGGCTGCATCCTCGAGTGCCCGGTGCACGGCGGCCGACTCGACGTGCGCGACGGCAGCCCGCAGGGCCACCCGATCCGGCGCCGCGCCGTGACCTACCCGGTGCGCGCGAACGGCGCGCGCATCGAGATCCAGCTCGACGCGCACTGACAGGAGACCTCCCCGATGCACGACCTCAAGATCACCGGCGGAACCCTCGTCGACGGCAGCGGCGCGGCGCCGCGCGAGGCCGACGTCGCCGTCGCCGGCGGCCGCATCGCCACGGTCGGCCGCGACCTCGGTTCGGCGCACGAGGAGATCGACGCGCGCGGCAAGCTCGTGCTGCCGGGCGTCGTCGACATCCACACCCACTACGACGGCCAGGCCACCTGGGACCCGCTGCTGACGCCGTCGTGCTGGCACGGCGTGACGACGCTCGTGATGGGCAACTGCGGCGTCGGCTTCGCGCCGGTGCGCCCCGGCGACGAGGCGTTCCTGATCGGGCTGATGGAAGGAGTCGAGGACATCCCCGGCACGGCGCTCGCCGCCGGCATGCAGTGGGGCTGGGAGAGCTTCCCCGAGTACCTCGACGCCCTCGAGCGCGTGCCACACGCGCTCGACCTCGGCACGCAGGTGCCGCACGGCGCGGTGCGCGCGTACGTGATGGGCGAGCGCGGCGCGAAGAACGAGCCGGCGACGCCCGACGACGTGGCCAAGATGGCGGCGATCGTCCGCGAGGGCATCGAGGCCGGCGCGCTCGGCTTCTCGACCTCGCGCACGCTCGTGCACCGCGCGGTCGACGGCGAGCCGGTGCCCGGCACCTTCGCGGCCGAGGAGGAGCTCTTCGGGATCGGCCGCGTGCTCGGCGAGCTCGGCCGCGGGCTCTTCGAGCTCGCGCCCGCCGGCGTGATGGGCGAGGACCTCGCCGCGCCGGAGAAGGAGGTGGCCTGGATGCGGCGCCTGTCGGCGGAGATCGGCCGGCCGGTGAGCTTCGCGCTGTCGCAGCACGACGTCGACAAGGAGCAGTTCCGCGCGATCCTCGACCACTGCGGCGAAGCGAACGCGGCCGGCGCGCGCCTCGCGCCGCAGGTCGGCTCGCGGCCGACGATGCTGCTGATCGGGCACCAGACCTTCCACCCCTTCAGCTTCAAGCCGACCTACCGCGCGCTCGAGGCGC
>CAZQYK010000103.1:0-2511 GCA_964597285.1 uncultured Spirochaetales bacterium | reverse complement strand
CGCGCGGCGCCGCGCAGCGCCGCTGCCCGCGCCGCGGGCGATCCTCGCCGGCGCGCTCGTCGCCGCCGCGGTCGCGGCGCCGCTCGTGTGGGCTGGCTACCGCTTCTCGGTCGGCGCGGTCCGCGGCCCCGAGCACCGGCCCTACGAGCTCGTCGACGCCGCGTTCGCCGAAGGCAGCGCGCTGCGCGACGCCGCCTACCGCGTGATCGAGGCCCCCGTGCTCCCGGCGCCGGAGCTCCTCGGCGGCCTCGGGCAGATGCTGACCCACGCGCGCGACGGCAACCGCGCGTACCTGCTCGGCGAGATCCGCGACGACGGCGGCTTCTGGGCCTTCTTCCCGGTCGCGTTCGCGGTGAAGACGCCGCTCGGCTTCGTCGCGCTGCTCGCGCCGGGCGCGGCGCTCGCGCTGCGCGGCGCGCGCTCGCCCGGCGGGCGCCGCGCGCTCGGGCCGCTGCTCGCCGGCGCCGCGGTGCTGCTCTCGGTGATCCCGACCGGCGTCAACGTCGGGCTGCGCCACGCGCTGCCGATGTACGTGCCGCTCTCGGTCGTCGCCGGCGCGGGCCTCGTCGCGCTGCTGCGCTCGCGCGCCGGCCGCGGCTGGGGTGCGCGGGCGGCCGGCGCGGCGCTCGCGGCGTCGGGCTTCGCGGCGTCGGCCGCGGCGCACCCCGACTATCTGTCGTGGTTCAATCCGCTCGCGGGGCCGCGTCCCGAGCGCGTGCTCGCCGACTCCGACCTCGACTGGGGCCAGGACGTCGGCCGCCTCGCCGACGAGCTGCGCCGGCGCGGCACCGGGCCGGTGCGGCTGGGCCTGTTCACGAGCGCGCTCGCGCACTTCGACTGGCCCGCGGGCAGCGCGCCGCTGCAGCCCGGCGAGCGTCCGGCGGGCTGGGTCGCCGCGAGCGTGTTCCGGATCGTCGTCACGCGCGAGTTCGCGTGGCTCGAGGCGCACGAGCCCGTCGCGAGGATCGGCCGCTCGATCCGGCTCTATCGGCTGCCCGCCGGCGCCGCGCCGGCGAGCCACGGCGCCGCGGCCTCGGGCGAGACGCGCGTGAAGCGGTAGATCGCGCGGCGCTTGCCGTCGACGACGTCCGGGCTCCAGAACTCCGATAGGATGCGGCCCGCGCGGTCGACCTCGATCACGCGCCCGCGGTCCGACTCGGCGATCAGCGTGTGGCCGTTCGCGGATCGCGCAGGATCGGCGTCGGCGCTTTCACCGCGCCCATTTCGCCCGTACCCTGCCCGCAGCGTGTCGAGCCGCCCGACGAGCATCCTCGTGGTCCCGTGCTTCAACGAGGCGGCGCGGCTCGACCGCGGCGCGTTCGAGGTACACGCGCGCGAGCACCCCGGCACGGGGTTCCTCTTCGTCGACGACGGCAGCACCGACGCGACGCGCGAGGTGATCGAGGAGCTCGCCGCGCGCGGCGACGGCGCCATCGGCGTGCTCGCGCTCGAGCGCAACCGCGGCAAGGCCGAGGCGGTGCGCCGCGGCATGCTGCGCGCGCTCGAGCAGGGCCCGCGCTTCGCCGGCTACTGGGACGCCGACCTCTCGACGCCGCTCTCCGCGCTGCCGCGCTTCGAGGCCGTGCTCGAGCAGCGCGACGCGCTGCGCCTCGTGATGGGCTCGCGGATCCGGCTCCTCGGGCGCGACGTGCGCCGCAGCGAGCTGCGCCACTACGTCGGGCGCGTCTTCGCGACCGCCGCGTCGCTGACGCTCGGCCTCGCGGTCTACGACACCCAGTGCGGCGCGAAGCTCTTCCGCGTCGACGGCGCGCTCGGCGACGTCTTCGGCGAGCCCTTCGTCTCGCACTGGGCCTTCGACGTCGAGGTGATCGCGCGGCTGCTCGCGCGCCACGCGGCATCGGGCGAGCTCGAATCGCTGATCTACGAGCTCCCGCTCCAGCGCTGGCACGACGTGGCCGGCTCGAAAGTGAGGCCGCTCGACTTCCCGGCCGCGCTGCTCGACCTGCTGCGGATCCACCGCCGCTACCGCCGCACCGCACCGCGCGCGTCGGCGTGACAGCGGCGGAAGCTCTGCTCGGCCAGCTCGGCGGCGCGCTCCCACTGGAAGCCGGCCGCGCACTCGAGCGCCGCGCGCGCCAGCAGCGGGCGCAGCTCCGGCTCGGCGAGGAACGCGAGCCAGCAGCGCGCGATGTCGTCGGGGTCCTCCGGGTCGAAGAAGCGGCCGGCGTCGCCGACCACCTCGGGCAGGCTGCTGCGGCCGCTCGCGAGCACCGGCACGCCGCAGGCCATCGCCTCGACCGCCGGCAGGCCGAAGCCCTCGCGCGCGCGTACGGCGTGCCATCGCCCGAGCCGATGCGCGACGCGCGCTTCCTCGGGCACCCGGCGCGCGAGCTGCTGACGCACGGGCTCGTCACGCTGCCGCTCGCGCGCGCTCGGCATACGTCGTGGTGCCGTGCGCGGCGGCCTGGCTCGCGCTGCGCGCCGGCGCCGGCGCGCGCTGAGCGACTCAGCGCCCCGGGCCCTCGCGCTCCGCCGCGAGCTCCTGGCGCT
>CAZQYK010000102.1:0-3436 GCA_964597285.1 uncultured Spirochaetales bacterium | reverse complement strand
CATGCGGTTGCGGCCGAGCCCCGCCGTCGCCGGGTGGGTCTCGTAGGCCGAGGCCGCGACGCCTTCGGGGTCGGCGCCGGGCGGGCGGCCGTCCGCGGCCGGCGCCGCGACCGGCTCCGACGGCGACGCGAGGCCCCAGTCGCCGAGCAGCGCGTCGAGGCCCGAGTCGGAGCCGGGCTCGAGCAGCGCGACGAGGCGGCCGCCGCGCTCGAGGTGGCGCGCGAGCGCGTCGCGGGCGGCCGGGGGCAGGCGCCGGCGCGGCGCGATCGCGAGCACGCCGTCGACGTCGGCGGGCACCTCGCGCAGCGTGGCTCCGACCGCGCTGCGCAGCGCGTAGCCCTCGGTCTCGAGCGCGGCGGCGAGGCCCGAGTAGCCGAGCGCGTCGCGGCGCTCGAGGTCCCCCTCGCCGCTGCCGCGCAGCGCGAGCAGCACGCCCGCGCGCGGTGCGCAGAGCCGGTAGAGCGCCTCGGTGATCGCGCCCTCGCTCGCGAGCGCCGCGCGCTCGAAGCGCTCGCCCGCGCCGTCGCCGCGCCGCACGACGACGCTGTTCGACGCGACGACGCCGTAGCGGTCGGCCGGCTCGGGCTCGGCATCGATCGCGACCTCGCGGACCTGCGCGGGGCCGAGCGCCGCGAGCGTCTCGAGCAGCAGGCGGGTGCGACGCACGCGCGGGTCGCCCGCGTCGTGGAAGAGCAGGAGCTCGACCGGCCCGCACAGCTCGCCGCGCGCGCGCACCGTCGCGGGCGCCGGCTCGTAGCGGCGCTCGAGCGTCCAGTCGGCGCGCCAGCCCGAGAACGCGGCCGCGCGCTCGAGCGCGACGGCGGCGAGCAGCGCGAGCGCGACGCCGGCCGCGCCGCGCGCGAGAGCGCGCCGGGCGTGGGGGTTCGTCAGGCTCGACAGCCGCCACGCGCCGAGCGCGAGTGCCAGCGCGAGCGCGGCGCCGCCGAGCGCGAGGTTCGTCGCGCTGAACGCGCCGAAGCGGTCGGTGGCGTAGAAGGAGCCGAGGCCGAACGCGACCGCGATGCACCCCGCCAGCGCGAGCTCCCGCATCGGACCGCCGGGCCCCACGTCAGGGCCTCACGCGCCGCAGGTCGAACGAGAGCCGCGCGACGGCCATGCCGACGCCGACGAGGCCGGCGAAGTAGGCCACGTCGGCCGCCGCGACGAAGCCCTCGCCGAGGCGCGCGTAGCGCGGCCGCAGCGCGACCGCCTCGAGCAGCGCGCCGACCGGCTCGTTGACGAAGGGGAGCGCCCAGCCGAAGTCCCAGAGCACGAAGGCCGCCGTCCACGCGGCGACCGCGGCGACGAGCTGGCTCGCGCTGTGCGCCGAGCAGGCGAGGCCGATCGACGCGAGGCCGGCGCCGAGCAGCAGGAGCCCGAGGAACACCGCGGCGAGGTGCTCGGCGCCGAGGCCGCCGCGCTCGATCGCCGCCGCGGGGTAGACGAAGCTCACCGCGAGCATCAGCGCGACGAAGCCGAGGCACGCGGCGAACTTCGCGAGCACGATCTGGAAGGGGCGCAGCGCCGTCGTCGCCAGCAGCTCGTCGGTGCCGCGCGAGCGCTCCTCGGCGAAGACGCGCATCGTCACGAGCGGCACAACGCCGACCAGCGTGAAGCCGAGCGCATCCATCACCGGAAAGAAGACGGCGTCCCAGAGGTTCACGTAATCCGGGATCGCGCCGCTGTCGAAGCCGCCCATGTTCGTGCTCGCGTAGACGAAGAGGAGCTGGTTGTACGCGCGCAGGTGCTCGAAGAAGATCAGCGCGCTGACGAGCGCGACGCCGGTGAGCGTCCCGTAGGCCGTCGTCGAGCCGAACAGGCTCGCGAGCTCCTTGCGCAGCAGCGCGAGCAGCGGCGTCACGGGCGGGCCCCGGCGGCGGCCGGCGGGCGGAAGAGCGCGAGGGGGTCTCCGCGGCCGAGCACCTCGGCGGTCGCGCCCTCGGCGACGAGCCGGCCGGCGTGGAGCACCGCGACGCGCGCGCACAGCGCGCGGGCCTCGTCGAGGTCGTGGGTGCACAGCAGAACGGTGCGGGCGCCGCGGCGCTGCGCCAGCGCGGCGTGCACCTCGTGGCGCTGCAGCGGGTCGAGGCCGCCCGCCGGCTCGTCGACGATCACGAGGAGCGGGTCGTGCAGGAAGGCCTGCGCGAGCGACACGCGCTGCTGTGTGCCCTTCGAGAGCTGCCCGATCAGGCGCCGCACGACCGCACCGAGGTCGAAGCGCTCGATCTCGCGCTCGACCGCGGCGGCGAGCGCCGCTCCGCGCAGCCCGTGCGCGCCGCCCATGAAGCGCAGGAACCCGCCGACGCGCAGCTCCGGGTACAGGCGCGAGGTCTCCATCACGAAGCCGATCCGCCGCGCGACCGCGTGCGGCTCGCGCGCCGGCGATCGCCCGTCGACGCGCAGCTCGCCGGCGGTCGGCAGCAGCACGCCGGCGACGAGGCGCACGAAGGTGGTCTTGCCGGCGCCGTTCGCGCCGAGCAGGCCGAAGGTCTCGCCGCGCGGGACGCGCAGGTCGAGCGCGTCGAGCGCGGTGCGCGGGCCGAAGCGGCGCGAGAGGCCCAGCGCGTCGATCGCGGCGTCGCCCGGCGCCGCGGCTCCGGAGTCGGAGCCGCTCAAGCGAGCGCCTCGAGCATCGCGAAGTAGCCCGGCCAGGTCTTCGACACGCAGCCGGGGTTCCGGATCACGACGCCGGGCTGGCGCAGCCCGGCGAGCGCGAACGCCATCGCCATGCGGTGGTCGTCGTAGGTGTCGATCGCGGCCGGGCGCAGCGGGCCGGGCTCGATCGCGAGCGAGTCGGCGTCGGCGACGGCGTGCGCGCCGAGCTTGCGCAGCTCGGTCTCGAGCGCGGCGAGGCGGTCGGTCTCCTTGATGCGCAGGTTCGCGACGTTGCGGATCCGGGTCGGGCCGCGCGCGAAGAGCGCGACCACGGCGAGCGCGAGCACCGCGTCGGGCAGGTCGTTCAGGTCGGCGTCGACGCCGACGAGGCCGTCGGCCGGTCCGCGCACCTCGGCCCAGTCGGGACCGGTCGCCACCGCGCAGCCCATCCGCTCGAGCAGTCCGAGCACGCCGACGTCGGGCTGGCGCGTGCGGGGATCGAGGCCCTCGACCCGCACGCGGCCGCCGGCGATCGCCGCGGCGCACCACGGGTAGGCCGCGCTCGATGCGTCGGCCTCGACCGCGTACGCGCGGCCGCGGTAGCGCGCCGCGCTCGAGACGCGGATCTCGGCGTCGCCGCTCCAATCGGCCTCGGCGCCGAACGCGCGCATCACGTCGAGCGTCAGCTCGCCGTAGGGCCGCGACACGAGCTCGCCGGCCTCGAACGCGAGCGCGACGTCGCGCGCGGCGTAGGGCGCGGCGAGGAGCACCGCCGACACGTACTGGCTCGAGCGGCGCGCGTCGATCAACGCGCGGCCGCCGCGCAGGCCGCCGCCGGCGA
>CAZQYK010000101.1:0-2841 GCA_964597285.1 uncultured Spirochaetales bacterium | reverse complement strand
GGTGGGCATCGACATCTCGAAGCCCATGCTCGCGCGCGCGGAGGAGCGGGCGCGGGAGGCGGGGCACTCCCACGTGACGTTCCTGAACGCGGACGCCCAGACCTGGCGCTTCGAGCCGGCCTTCGACCTCGTGTTCTCGCGCTTCGGCGTGATGTTCTTCGCCGATCCGACGGCGGCGTTCTCGAACCTGCGCCGCGCGCTGCGCCCGGGCGGCCGCGCGGCCTTCGTCTGCTGGCGGCCGATCCAGGAGAACCCGTGGGCGGCGATGCCCTTCGGCGCGCTCGCGAGCTTCCTGCCGGTGCCGCCGCCGCCCGAGCCCGGCGCGCCGGGGCCGTTCGCGTTCTCCGATCCCGAGCGCGTGCGCGGAATCCTCGAAGGCGCCGGCTTCGAAGCGCCCGAGATCGCCGCGCACGACCGCGACATCGACCTCGCGGACGGCGGCGGCCTCGACGCCGCGGTGCACTTCGCGCTCGTCGCCGGCCCGGCCGCGCGGCTGCTCGACGACGTCGGCGACGACGAGCGCGCGCACGCGCAGGAGGTGCTGCGCGAGGCGCTCGTGCCGCACGTGCGGGGCGCGCGCGTGCCGCTGCGCGGCGCCGTCTGGGTGGTGCACGCAGTCAACCGGTGATCGCGCTCCTCGAAGCCCTGGCGTCGGCGCGCGCGCTCGGCGGGTAGTTAGGCTTCGCGCAACGAACCCTGAGGGCTCACTCCGGCCGAGCTGGGATGCTACGCTGCACCCCATGGCGGGAGCCAGCGCACGCGACCGGATCCTCGAGGCTCTCAAGGACCTTCCTGCAGACGCCACCTACGACGACGCGATCGAGCGCATCGTCTTTCTGGCGAAGGTCGAGGAGGGTCTCGCTCAGCTCGACGCGGGCGATGGCATTCCCCACGATGAGGTGAAGCGACGGCTCGGTCTGTGAGCCGAATCATCTGGTCGCCCCAGGCCTTGCGGGATCTGGAATCCATTCGCGAGTACGTCGGGCAGGGCTCTCCGCTCTACGCCACGTTGGTGGTCCAGCGGATCGTCGCGTCCGTCGAGCGTCTCGCGACGTTCCCGGAGTCCGGCCGAATCGTGCCCGAGCTACAGCGGGAAGACGTTCGCGAGTGTAGAGGCCTCACCCCGCCTCCGGCAGCGCGCAGGTCTGGCCCTTCGAGAAGCCGTGGGCGCGGAAGCCGAGGGCCTTGTTGAAGCGGGAGCGGTAGTTCTCCCACGCGATCACCGCGGTGAGCTCGACGATCTGGGCCTCCGACAGGTGCTCCCGGAGCTCGGCGAAGACGGCGTCGTCGACGTCGGCGGCGCCGCGCGTCATCTCCGTCGTGTACGCGAGCGCGGCGCGCTCGGCCGCGTCGAAGGCCGGGCTCGTCTCGAAGCGGGGCAGGTCGCGGATCTGCGCCTCGGTGACGCCGGCCTCGCGGCTCTCGGCCGAGCCGATGTCGAGGCAGAACGGGCAGCCGAGCAGCGCCGCGGCCTTCAGGTTCACGAGCTGCCGCAGGCGCGCGGGTAGCTGCGTCGCGCGCGCGAACGCGACCTCGAAGCCGAGGTAGGCCTCGAGCACCTCGGGGTGGTGCGCGGTGACGGCGACCGGCTCGAGGAGCGCGCCGAAGCGCGCCACCACCGCGTCGCACAGCGCGCGCGTGCGCGAGGCGAGGTCGGCCTCGCGGGGGGGCTGGAGGCGCGGCATCGGGGCTCCTTCTCGCAGGCGGGCGCGCTATCGTGGATATTTGATGTCCGGATCATCTGGGATCGAATCCCGGATGTCAAGAGTCCGCGAATGACGGGGAGGCGAAGATGAAGCTCTCGGACGGGGTCGAGTGGGCTCTCCACGCCTGCTCGCTGCTCGCGACGCTGCCCGAGGGCGCGGCGCTGCCGACTGCGCGCCTCGCCGAGTTCTTCGAGCTGCCGCCGGCCTACCTCGCGAAGCACCTCCAGGCGCTCTCGCGCGCCGGCGTGCTCGAGCCGGCCGTCGGGCCGAAGGGCGGCTACCGGCTCGCGCGCCCGCCCGAGCGGATCTCGCTGCGCGACGTCGTCGCCGCGGTCGAGGGCGAGGGGGCGTTCTTCCACTGCCACGAGATCCGCCGCAACGGGCCGAGCGGGCTGGCGGCGCGCCACTACCCGAGGCCGTGCGGCATCGCGCGCGCGATGTGGCGCGCCGAGGCCGCGTGGGCGGCCGAGCTCGAAAAGGTCAGCCTGCGCGACCTCGCCGACGAGGGCCTGCGCAAGGTCCCGCGCGAGCAGCAGCGCCGGGCGCGCGACTGGCTGCTGGGCGCGGTGCGTTAGTCAGCTCAATGCCACGGCGACCACGCGACCGTGCGCAAGAGGCGGCTCTCCCAGCGGTCGCGCAGCTCGAGCGCGTCGTGCATCCAGGTCCCGGGCGCCTTGTAGCGCTCCGGCACCTCGGACGTCAGCAGCGGCCGCAGCCCGCGCGGCTCGGTCACCTTCTGCCACAGCACGATCTCGCGTCGCCGCCCGGCGCCCCACGCGCCGCGGAAGCCGCCGAGGATCGTCAGCAGCGTGCCCTCGCGCTCGGCGTTGCGCTCCAATGCCCGTCGCCCCGCCACGAACGCTGCGAGCCTTCGCAGCCTAACCCGACCGAGCCGCTCCCGACGTCGCGACCCCGCAACCCTTTGCCGCGTCATCGAGTACAATACGCTGCAAGCCCTCGCAGTCCTCCCCGGGGGACTGGCTGTGCATTAAGAGTTAGGCAGCCGAGCGGAAATCGGAGAGACGACGAGGAGTGGGAAAGCGCGAGGCCCTCGCAAACATGGCGATCCTCTTCGGACCGATCGCCATCGGGTTCGTCATGGCCTTCCTCATGTTCTACGCGTGGTCGGCGCCCC
>CAZQYK010000100.1:0-9651 GCA_964597285.1 uncultured Spirochaetales bacterium | reverse complement strand
GCTATGGGTACACGGCGCGGGAGCACGCGCAGGTGGTGGGGGAGCTGATCCACCATCTGGATCTGCGCGGGCTCACCCTCATGGGCCACGACTGGGGCGGTCCCATCGGCATGCGGGTGGCGCTCGACCATGTCGCGCGCGACGAGCTGGGGGTCGCCGGCGAGCTCCTCGGGCGCGGCGACGCGCGCGCACGGGAGGTCGGCGCCTTCCGGGCCGAGGACGCGCAGCACCTCGTCGACGCTGCGCTCGGCGACCCACGCGGCGACGATGCCGTTGACGAGCTCGCGGTGGCGCGCGCGGTCGCGGTGCGTGCGGAAGCGCTCGTCGCGCCCGAGCTCCGGGCGCCCGATCGCGTCGCACAGCGCGCGGAAGAGCCGATTGCTCGCGGTCGCGATCGCGACCCAGCCGTCGCGCGCCGGCATCGCGTCGTACGGGGCCGCGAAGGGGTGCTGATTGCCGAGCCGCTGCGTCGTCGCGCCGATCGCCGCGTGGATCGACGCGACCGAGTCGGTGATCGCGAAGATCGCGTCCTGGTTCGACAGGTCGAGCACGCGGGCCGGGCCGCCGCGCTCGCGCTCGAGCAGCGCGGCGACGACGCCGAGGCCGAGGTAGAGCCCGCCGACGTAGTCCGCGAGCGCGCCGCCGCCGCGGGTCGGCGCGCCGTCGGCGAAGCCGGTCATCGCCATCAGCCCGCCGCTCGCCTGCGCGACGATGTCGTACGACGCGCGACCCGAGTCGGGCCCCGTCTGGCCGAAGCCCGACAGCGACGCGACGACGCAGCGCGGGTTGCGGGCCTGGATCGTCTCGGGCGCGAGCCCGCGCCGCACGAGCCAGCCGGCGCGGAAGTTCTCGACGACCGCGTCGGCGCGCTCGACGAGGCGCAGGAAGAGCTCGCGCCCCTCGTCGCGGCGCAGGTCGAGCGTGACGCTGCGCTTGCCGCGGTTCGTGTTCTGGAACGAGAGCGAGGTCTCGCCCTCCGGCGACGGCCCGTGGCGGTAGTCGTCGCCGACGCGCGGGCGCTCGACCTTGATCACGTCGGCGCCGAGGTCGGCGAGGACCGCGGTCGCGAACGGGCCCGCGACGACGCGCGACAGGTCGAGGATGCGAAGCCCTTCGAGCAGGCGGTCGGCCATCGGCCGGGCAACGTAGCATCGGCGTGGCGTCGGACCGGGTCGGCGGCGTACGCTGGCGCGCGTGGCGAGCTTCAGCGGCTGTCGCGTGACGATCGACTACGGCGACGCGCGCGGCGTCGTCGAGGACGAGGACGCGGACCTCCAGGTCGAAGGCGATCGGCTGCTGCTCTCGTACTGGGACGAGCGCGGCGTCGTCGTACTGATCGGCGCGGAGTCGGCGCCGGGTCGCTGGGAGCTCCACGCGCGCAGCCGTCCGCGACGCTGCTCGCTCGCGCGCGAGGGCGCGCGCACCTTCACCGGCTCGTGGGTCGAGGGCGACGAGTCCGGAAGCCTGCGCGTCGAGATCCCGGCCGCCCCCGCGGCGCGGACGGAGGAGCCCCAATGAGCCTCGCGCCCCCGAGCCTCGACGACCTGCGCCGCCTCGCGCGAGACCACGGCCTCGCGCTCGGCGACGCGGAGCTCGAGATCTACCGCAACCTGCTCGTCGGCTCGATCGGGGCCTTCGCCGGGCTCGACGACGCGCCGAGCGCGCTGCCGCCGCCGCCGACGGACCGCAAGTGGTGGGAGCCCGCGCCCGACGAGAACCCACACGGGGCGTGGCACGTGCGCTGCGAGATCCGCACGCGCGACGACGGTCCGCTCGCGGGCCTGTGCTTCGCGGCGAAGGACAACGTGATGGTCGCGGGCCTGCCGCTGCTCAACGGCTCGTCGATCCTCGAGGGGTACGTGGCCGAGGTCGACGCGACGATCGTCACGCGGCTGCTCGACGCCGGCGCGACGCTGCTCGGCAAGGCGCACTGCGAGAACCTGTGCCTCTCGGGCGGGAGCCACACGAACGTGCGCGGCCCGGTGCACAACCCGCGCCGCCGCGGCCACTCGGCCGGCGGCTCGTCGTCGGGCTCGGCGGCGCTCGTCGCCGACGGCTCGGTCGAGCTCGCGATCGGCGGCGACCAGGGCGGCTCGATCCGGATCCCGGCGGCGCTGTGCGGCGTCGTCGGCCTGAAGCCGACCTGGGGCCTCGTGCCGTACACCGGCATCGCGCCGATCGAGCCGAGCCTCGACCACACCGGCCCGATCACCGCGAACGTCCGCGACAACGCGCGCATGCTCGCGGCGATCGCCGGGCCCGACGGCATCGACGTGCGCTGCTCGCGCGCGCCGGCCGGCGACTACGAGCGCGCGCTCGATGCGGGCGCGCGCGGCCTGCGCATCGGCGTGCTCGCCGAGGGCTTCACCGCGCCGGGGATGCAGCCCGGCGTCGCCGACGCGGTGCGCGCCGGCGCCGAGCGCCTCGCCGCGCTCGGGGCGCAGGTGCGAGACGTTTCGGTGCCCGAGCACGCGAAGGGCGGCGCGCTGGCGTTCCCGCTGCTCGTTCAGGGCCTGTACCGCACGGTGCTCCGCGACGGCGGCCAGGGCGGCGGGCGACCGGACGTCTACGCGCCGGGCTTCCTCGCGCGCATGTCGCGCTGGCGCGAGCACACGGACTCCTTCTCGCCGATCCTGAAGCTCGTGACGCTGGCCGGGGCGTTCGTCGAGGAGCGCGCCGGCTCGCACTACTACGCGCTCGCCGCGAACGGCGTCCGCGGGCTGCGCGCGGCCTACGACCGCGCGCTCGCCGAGGTGGACGCGCTGCTGCTGCCGACGACCCCGGTCGTCGCACCGCCGCTCCCGGCGCCCGACGCGCCGATCGCCGAGCAGTTCCTGCGCGCGTCGGAGACGACGCCGAACACGCTTCCCTTCGACGCGACCCACCACCCGGCGATCAGCGTCCCGTGCGGTGAAGCGGACGGCCTGCCCGTCGGCCTGATGCTCGTCGGCCGCCACTGGGAGGAGGCCACCCTCTACCGCGCCGCCGCGGCGCTCGAGCGGGGGTGAGCGCTCGTCACTCGACGTAGCCGAGCGAGCGCAGCGCCTCGAGCGACCCGGCGCGAGCGAACCCCGCGGAACGTCGCGGGAGAGCTGCTCGCGCCATGCCTTCAGCTCGCGCTCGAGCTCGGCGACGCGTTCGGGCTCCTGCGCCGCCAGGTCCGACATCTCGCGTTGCGTCCCAACGCAGGTCGTAGAGCTGCGGGGGACCGCGCTCGTACCACAGCAGCTTGTACGGGAAGCGTAGAGCGAGCGGACGATCTCGAGGTCTTCCGGCGGCGGGAGCCGCGAGCACATCCCGAGGAAGTCGGCCGCGCCCGCGGTTCCCCGCGGCCCGCGGTCCAGGCGCTCGGCGTCCGCGAGGCCGACGCCGGCCGGCAGGAAGGGGTTCGACTCGCGCGCCCGATACGGGAAGTGCGGATCGAAGAGGTTCACGAACACGAAGAAGGGGCGTTCCGGGTCCCGGTCGCGCGCCCAGGCCGAGAGGCCGGCCACGACGTCGAAGCGCAGCGTTCGGGCGTGCTCCATTCCCTGCTCCGCTCGCGCCCTGGCGCGCGCGCGCCGCATCCCTCCCCGCCGAAGCGGTCGAAGCCGCGCGCCAGGCCGAACGAGCTCGTCAGCAGCGGATTCTCGGAGAAGCCGACCGTCTGGTAGCCCGCGTCCGCGAGCTGCTGCGCGAGCGTCGCGGGCCCGGGTCCGAGCACGACGCGGCCGGTGACGCCGACGCCGTGCGCCTCGAGGCCGAGCGACGTGAAGAGCGTCGCGTGCGAAGGCAGCGTCCACGGCGAGGGCGCGAGCGCCCAGTCGTAGCGCAGACCCTCGGCGGCGAGCGCTTCGAGGTTCGGCGTCGTGCCCTCGACCGCGCCATAGGCCGACACGGCGTCGCGGCGCGTCGTGTCGAGGACGACCAGCAGCAG
The DNA here is from genome assembly GCA_964597285.1 of uncultured Spirochaetales bacterium. Classification (GTDB taxonomy): domain Bacteria; phylum Myxococcota_A; class UBA9160; order UBA9160; family SMWR01; genus JAHEJV01. The sequence continues at coordinate 5,735 of CAZQYK010000100.1, read as the reverse complement.
CGACGGAGGCGCGCCGCGGTCCTCGGCGTCGGGTCCGCACGCCGCGGCTCCGATCGCGAGCCAAAGGACCGCCAGGATTCGTCGGACCTCGGCCAAGCGGCCGTCAAGCTAGCGCTGCTAGGGCGCCGCCGGGAACACCGCGACCGGCTCGTAGCGCGGCAGCGTCGCGAACTCGATCCCCGGATTCTCCGCCTGCTTCGCCCTCAGGAACGCGAGCCCCCGCTCGGCGCCGCGCGCGAGGAAGCTCTCGATGCGGGCCGGGCCGGTGAACGGGCCCTCGATCGGTCCGGTGAGGCTGTCCCAGTGGATCGGGATCACGCGCGCCGGGCGCGTCGCTCCGACCGTCTCGCGCCAGAACGTTTCGCGGTAGGCGTCGGTCTGCGAGCCGAGGCCGCCGACGCCGAGGAACACGACGTCGGCGTCGAAGCCGTCGAGCGCGCCCTCCTCCCAGCCGGCGCTGCCCACGACGAGGAAGGTGCCGCGCGGGTGCAGCACGTGGAGCACCCACGCGACGCCGACCTTGTAGTCGAACGCGCTCGCCGGCGGGACGAGCGGCTCGGTGATCTCGGGGTCGCCGAGCGCGCGCTCGCGGACGCGCGGGTCCGGGAACTCGAAGTGGCGCGACGCGACCGGCGTCAGCACGAAGCGGCCCAGGCGCAGCGTCTCGCGGTCGCGCACGACGCGGATCCGGCTCTCGTCGAGTCCCCAGCCGCGGCCGACGTTCGCCGTCGACTCCGAGCCGACGAGCAGCGCGCCGGTGCGGCGGGCGACCTCGGGCGCGTCCATCGCGTGGTCGAAGTGCGAGTGCAGCGCGAACACCGCCGCGGCGCGCTCGACGCCGTTGCGGGCGAGACCGCGCTCGATCGCGTCGAGGTCGGGCGCGATCTGGCCGAGGAGCAGCCGCAGCGGGCCGGGGCGCGAGAACCAGCCGTCGGTGAGCCACGTGGTCTCGCCGTCCGAGAACACGAGCGTCGAGGTGCCGGTCCAGCGCACCGTCACCGAGCCGGGCGGCGCCGCGCCACCGCCGGCGACCGCCCACGCCGGGTCGACCGGCGCCGGCGCATGGGTGTGGAGCAGGACCGCGCCGCCCGCGGCGAGCAGCGCGGCGAGCGCGGCGAGCGCGACGACGATCCCGCGGATCCAGCGCCGGGCGCCGCTCACGCCGCGCGCTCCGCGACCCACGTGCGCACCGGCACGCGGGTGCGGTCGGACAGCACCTGGAAGCCGGCCTCGGCGAGCCACGCGCGCGCGTCGCGGCGGTGCCACGCGTCGGCGAAGGGCTCGTGGACGGTGTGCGCGAGCAGCCGGAACCACGGCGCCCTCCAGCCGTGGCGCCACAGCAGACGCAGCGAGCCGAGGCGGTACTGCTCCGGCGACGGCTCGACGATCACGAGCCGTCCGCCGGGGCGCAGCACGCGCCGGAGCTCGCGCAGCGCCGCGTCGCCGGCGCGCGGCGGCAGCTCGTGGAGCACGAAGCAGCACGCGGCGCCGTCGAAACGCGCGTCCGGGAAGCCGGTGGCCTCGGCGAGACCGTGCACGAAGCGCGCGCGGGGCACGCGCTCGTCGGCGAGACGCAGCAGATACGGCGACGCGTCGAGGCCCCAGACCTCCTCGATCCCGTGCGCGACGAGCGCCTCGGTCGACGCGCCGCCGCCGCAGCCGACGTCGAGCACCGCGCGCCGGCCCGACAGCGCCCGCGCGATGCGCCGCCGCGCGGCGTCCATGCGGCCGAGCATCGCTCGGTCGAAGCCGGTGCAGTAGCCGCGCACGAGGCGCTTCGAGTAGTTGCCGTTCGGGAGGTTGTGGAACTCCTGCAGCAGGTAGCGCGGCAGCTCGGTCGCGAGCGGCAGGCCCTCGGGCAGCTCGACGCGCTCGCGTGGGCCGCGCAGCGCGTGGCGCAGCAGCCGCCAGCCGCTGCGCTCGCGGTCGGGCCACGCGTCGGGCAGCTCGAGCTCCGACCAGCGGGGTGCGGCCGGATCGGCGGCGGCGCTCATCGCGTCCGCGCTACAGCCGCACCACCGCGGCGATCGCGAGCGCGCTGCCGAGCGCCGCGGCGCCGTAGAGCAGCGGCGCGACGACCGTGTCGCGCTCGAGGCCGCCCATGTCGAGCGACACGTGGCGCAGGTGGTGAGCGCCCTTCCACAGCGGCAGCGCGATCAGGCCGAGCAGTACGAGGCGGCCGATCGGGTTCGCGGCGAGCCGGTGCGCGCGCTCGAAGTCGAGCGCCTCGGCCGGCACGAGGCCGAGCGGCACGCCGACGCCGACGACCGCGAGCCACGCGGTGAGCAGCATCGTGCCGATCATGATGCCCTGGCCGAAGAGCAGCCAGATCACCGGCTCGAGCTCGAGCAACAGCTTCTTCATCGGAACAGCCCTCCGGCGAGCACGAGCGCGAGCGCACCCGACACCGCGATCCACGCCGCGTAGAGCCCGGCGTGCAGCACCGGGCGCGGCGGCGGCTTCGCCGGGCCGATCTTCGCCGGCTGGGCCTTCGGGAAGAGCCGGAAGAAGCGCACGCCGACGAAGATCACCGCCGCGAGCGCGAGCGCGTGGAACGCGACGTAGAGCGGATTCTCGAGCTGACGCTGCATCGAGCTCCAGGCCGCGGCGCCGTCGCCGAGCGCCCAGATCGCGCGCAACGCGACGAAGCCGGCGAGCAGGTAGAGCGCGCCGGTGAGCCCGAAGAGCGTGTAGGTCAGGTAGCGGCCCGAGAGCGGAAACTCCGGCGGCATCGTCGGCGGCGCCGTCCGGGTGCGCCCCCGGCGGTGGGGCTGCATCGCGTCGGGATGGGCGAGGCGCGCCATCGCTACTGGCCTCCGCGCGGGACGACGAAGCTCGTCGCCCAGTCGATCACCGCGTTGATCTTGCTCTGGTTGATCGCGGCGGCCGGGTCGACGTTCTTCGGGCAGACCTCGCTGCACTCGTTCGCGTACGAGCACGCGAAGACGTTGCCCTCGCCGCGGAACACGCGGTTGCGCTCGCGCGCGCCGTCGTCGCGCGAGTCCATGTTGTAGCGGTGGCCGAGCGCGATCGCGGCCGGGCCGAGGAACTCGGGCTCGTTGCTCACGACCGGGCACGCCGAGTAGCAGAGCATGCAGTTGATGCACATGCTGAACTGCTTGAAGTAGTCGAGCTCCTCGGGCGACTGGCGGTACGTGCCCTCCTCGACGGCGCGTTCCTTCGCCGCGATGATCCACGGCTTCACGCTCTGGAGCTTCTCCATGAAGCCGTCCATGTCGATCACGAGGTCGCGGACGACCGGGAAGTTCGCGAGCGGCGCGACCTCGACGGTGTCGCCGTACTTCGACAGCGGGTCCTTGCAGGTCAGCGACGGCTTGCCGTCGACCATCATCCCGCAGCTTCCGCAGACGGCCATCCGGCACGACCAGCGGTGCGAGAGCGTGCCGTCGAGCTCGTCCTTGATGTAGTTGAGCGCGTCGAGCACCTTCCAGTCCGGCTGGACCGGCACCTCGTAGCTCTGCTGCCGCGGCGCCTCGTCCCGATCGGGGTCGAAGCGCGTCACGACGAAGGTCTTCGTGTCCGCCATCTAGTACTTCCGTTCCTCCGGGGTCCACGTGCCGAGCGTGACGTCCTTCTTGGACAGCCGCGGGCCCGCGGGATCGTGGGTGCAGAGCGTGTGGTAGAGGTAGTTCTGGTCGTCGCGCGCGGTGGCGTCGCGCCGCGTGTGCGCGCCGCGCGACTCCCTGCGGTGCGCGGCCGAGACCGCGAGCGCCTCGGCCACCTCGAGCATGTTGTCGAGCTCGAGCGCGGCGACGAGCTCGGTGTTGAAGACCGCGCTCGAGTCCTCGAGCCGTACGTCGCTCATGCGCTGCTTGAGCTGCGCGACGGTGCGCACCGTCGCGTCCATCGAGGCCGGCTCGCGGTACACGCCGCAGCCGCTCTCCATCGTCTGGTTCAGCTCGCGCCGCAGCTGGGCCAGCTTCTCGCCGCCGTCGGTCGACTGGCGCGGCGCGTCGAGGCGCCCGGCCTCTTCGTCGGCCTGGCGCACGCAGGCGGCCTCGTTGCCGTCGTCGCCGCCGGCGGCGTAGTCGACCGCGACGCGGCCGGCGCGCGCGCCGAACACGAGGCACTCGGTCAGCGAGTTCGAGCCGAGCCGGTTCGCGCCGTTCAGCGACACGCACGCGACCTCGCCGGCCGCGTAGAGGCCGGGCAGCACGGTCGCGCCGTCGATGTCGGTGTCGACGCCGCCCATCATGTAGTGCACGACCGGGCGGATCGGGATCGGCTCGTGCACCGGGTCGACGCCGGCGTAGATCTTCGAGAGCTCGCGCACCATCGGCAGCTTCTGGTCGATCGCCGCCTCGCCGAGGTGGGTCAGGTCGAGGTGCACGTACTCGCCGTAGGGGCCCTTGAGGCCGCGGCCGGCCTCGATCTCCTGCACGATCGCGCGCGAGATCATGTCGCGCGGGCCGAGCTCGGCCTTCGTGCCGACGCCGTAGTCGCGCGTCACGAGGAAGCGCTCGCCGTCGGCGTTCTTCACGTGCCCGCCCTCGCCGCGCGTCGCCTCGGTGATCAGGATGCCGGTGCCGGGCAGCCCCGTCGGGTGGTACTGCACGAACTCCATGTCCTTCAGCGGCACGCCGACGCGGTAGGCCAGCGCCATGCCGTCGCCCGTCTTGATGTTGCCGTTCGTCGTGAACGGGAAGATCTTGCCGGCGCCGCCGGTCGCGAGGATCACCGCGCGGCCGAGGATCGCCCGGACGACGCCCTCGCGGACGTCGAGCGACGCGACGCCGCGCACGGCGCCGCCGTCGACGATCAGCTTCGTCACGAACTGCTCGTCGTAGCGGACGATGCGGTCGAAGCGCATCGAGTGCTGGAAGAGCGAGTGCAGCATGTGGAAGCCGACCTTGTCGGTGGCGTACCAGGTGCGCTTCGTGCTCATGCCGCCGAAGGCTCGCGTCGCGACGCTGCCGTCGTCGTTGCGGCTCCACGGGCAGCCCCAGTGCTCGAGGCGGGTCAGCTCCACCGGCGCCTCCTCGACGAAGTACTGGATCACGTCCTGGTCGCCGAGGAAGTCGGAGCCCTTGACCGTGTCGTAGCCGTGCATCTCGAGGGTGTCGTCGGAGCGCGCCACCGCCGCGGCGCCGCCCTCGGCCGACACGGTGTGGCTGCGCATCGGGTAGACCTTCGAGACCAGCGCGACCGAGCATTCGGGCGAGGCCTCGACGGCGGCGATCGCCGCGCGCAGCCCGGCGGCGCCGCCTCCGACGATGACGATGTCGTGACGAATGACTTCGGCCAAGACCTGACCTCTCGGGGAGACGCGGCGCGCAGCCGCAGGAGGGGTTGGGGGTGATCGGGACGGCTGGGCGGCCCCAAAGGTAGAGGAAGCGCGGCGGCCTCACACCCCGGAGAAGAGCGGCTCCTGCTGCGACAGGCAGTGGATCGCGCCGAGGCCGAGCACGAGCGTCCGGCACGGCACGCCGACGACGTCGCGTCCGGGCAGCAGGTCGCGCAGCAAGTCGAGGGCGCGGGCGTCCTGCGCCGCGCCGAACACCGGCACGAGCGCGACGCCGTTCGCGAGGTAGAAGTTCGCGTAGCTCGCCGGGCAGCGGTGCCCGCCGACGCGGTGCGGCGGCGGCATCGGGAGGTCGTGCACCTCGAGCCCTGCCGCGACGAGCCGCCGGCGGTTATCGGCCAGCACCGGCGCGTCGTCGCCGGCTCCGGCCCGCGCGGCGACGACGACACGAGGCGCGACGAAGCGGCACACG
>CAZQYK010000099.1:0-10791 GCA_964597285.1 uncultured Spirochaetales bacterium | reverse complement strand
ACCGGCCTCGCCGCCGAGGATCTGCCTCCGCAGAACGACCCGTCCGGCTGGCCGGCGCTGCGCGAGCGCTTCCGCGCGCTCTTCCGCACGCGCACGCGCGACGAGTGGAGCGCGCTGCTCGAGGGCAGCGACGTGTGCTTCGCCCCGGTGCTGACGATGTCCGAGGCGCGCGCGCACCCCCACGCGCGCACGCGCGGCGCGTTCGTCGAGGTCGGCGGCGTCGCGCAGCCGCGGCCGGCGCCGCGCTTCAGCCGCACCGACTCCGGCGTGCAGCGCCCGCCGGCGCGCGCCGGCGAGCACACCGACGAGGTGCTCGCCGACTGGGGCTTCGAAGCCGCCGAGATCGCCGCGCTGCGCGACGCGAAGGCGCTGGGCTAGGGCCACCCCGTTGAAGGCGCTGGCCGAGATCGTCGACGCCCACGCGGCGGCCCGGCCCGACGCGACGGCCTTCGTCGCCGACGACGCGACGCTCTCGTGGCGCGAGTACGCGCGGCGCTCCGACGCGCTCGCGGCGGTCTTCGTGCGCGCGGGCCTCGCGCGCGGCGAGCGGGTCGCGGTGCTGCTCCCCGACGGTCCGGGCGTGCACGTCGCGTTCCTCGCGACCGAGAAGGCCGGCCTCGTCGCGATGGGCATCGGGCCGCGCGCCGGCGAGGCCGAGATCCGGCACCTGGTCGCGCGCTCGGGCGCGGCGGCGCTGCTCTCGCACGCGCGCCACCGCGGGCTCGACACGCGCGCTCTGGCCGCCTCGCTGCGCGGCGGCGACGGGCCGGCACTGCGCCACCACTTCGTCGCCGCGGGCGAGCTCGAGACCGACGCGCCGCTCGCGTGCGACGGCGCCGAGGTCGGCGCCGCCGAGCCGAGCGCGGCCGAGCGGCAAGCGCTCGCCGAGCGCCGCCTCGCGCCGACCGAGCTCTTCCTGCTGAACTCGACCTCCGGCACGACCGGGCTGCCGAAGTGCGTCACGCACGACCAGGCGCGCTGGAACCACTTCCACCGCCTCGCCGTCGACGCGGCCGACCTCGGGCCCGGCGACGTGTTCCTGTCCGCCCTGCCCGCCCCGTTCGGCTTCGGGCTGTGGACCGCTCACTTCACGCCGACGCTGCTCGGCGCGCCGACCGTGCTGCTGCCGCGCTTCGACGCCGCGGCGCTCGTCGCCGCGATCGCGCGCCACCGCGTCAGCGTGCTCGCGGCGGTGAGCACGCAGTTCATCCTGATGCTCGACGCGCTCGACGCCGGCGCCGACGTCTCGTCGCTGCGCGTCCTCTTCACCGGCGGCGAGGCGGTGCCCTACGAGCGCGCGGCGTCCTTCGAGGAGCGCACCGGCGCGCGCGTGCTGCAGTTCTACGGCTCGAACGAGACCGGGGCGCTCTCGCGCACCACGCTGCGCGACTCGCGCGACGTGCGCCTGCGCAGCGCCGGGCACGTGATCCCGGAGATGCAGGTGCGGCTGTTCGACGACGCCGGCCGCGACGTCACCGCGAGCGGCCGCGGCCAGCCGGGCTGCCGCGGCCCGCTGACGAGCGGCGGCTACTGGGACGATCCCGGGGCCAACGCGAAGCTCTACACGTCCGAGGGCTGGATGCTGACCGGCGACGTCGCCGAGCTCGACACCGACGGCGTGCTGCGCGTCGTCGGGCGCACGGCGGACATCATCATCCGCGGCGGCAAGAACATCAGCGCGCCGGTCGTCGAGGCGGCGGTCACGTCGCACCCGGCGGTCGCGCTCGCGGCGGCGGTGCCGGTGCCCGATCCGGTCTACGGCGAGCGCGTCTGCGCGGTCGTCGAGCTCCACGCCGGGGCCGCGCTGACCCTCGACGCGCTCGTCGCGCACCTGCGCGAGCGCGGCGTGTCGGTGGAGTCGTGGCCCGAGCGCCTGCTCGTGATGGACGAGCTGCCGCGCTCCTCCGGTGGCAAGATCGCGAAGGGAGCGCTGCGCCAGACGGTGGCGGAGCGCCTCGGACGCGCGGAGGCCCGATGAGCGACTGGGTGACCCGCTACGACCAGATGCCGATCCCGCCGGTCGAGAGCCAGACGACCTGGTTCGACGCTGGCGCGCTGCGGATCGGCGTCGAGTACCGGCTGCTGAACGAGACGATCGCGGCCGCGGCCCGGACCGAGGCTGCGCGCGGCGGCGACCGCGCGGCGGACGCGGGCTTCGACGACCGCGGCGTGTCGCTCCACGTCTGCGGACGGGTCGGCGACGCGTGGCGCGAGGTGCTGCGCTTCGACTGCTTCGAGGAGGACCCGCACTACCACTACGTCTGCTGGCGCGAGTCGAGCAACGAGGTGCTGCACCTCGACCCGGTCGCCGACGGCGACCCGCTCGCGTGGGCGCTCGACCGGCTGCGCGGGCGGCTGCCGCAGATGCTCGCGCGCGCCGGCGAGCGCGAGCTCGCCGCGAGCGTCGACGCACGCGCGGTCGAGGCCGTGCTGCCGCGCGTCGCCGAGGCGGCCTACCGCGCGCGCTACGGCGCCGACCCCGACGCGGTGCTGCGCGACGCGCTGGCGGACGCGCGATGAGCGGAAGCTCGGCGGCGCTGCGCGAGCGCCTAGCCCATCCGGTCGTCGACGCCGACGGCCACCTGATCGAGACCGTCCCGGTCTTCCACGGCTTCTTCGTCGATTTCGTCAGGGACCTCGGCGGCGGCGATCTCGCGGCGCGCTTCGAGGCTGCCGGCGGGATGGACTTCGACGACATGGTGCTGCGCCCGTGGAGCGCGCTCGGCGAGGAGCGCCGACGCGAGATCTGGGCGACGCGGCCCTCGTGGTGGAGCCTGCCGGCCGCGAACACGCTCGACCGCGCGACCGCGCACCTGCCGCGGCTGCTCTACGAGCGCCTCGACGAGTTCGGCATCGACTTCGCGGTGCTCTACCCGAGCCGCGGCCTGACGACGCTGTCGATCGTCGACGACGAGCTGCGCCAGGTCGCGTGTCGCGCACTCAACGCCTTCAACGCCGAGGTCTACTTCCCGTACGCCGACCGGATGACCCCGGTCGCGCAGATCCCGATGCACACGCCGGCCGAGGCGCTCGCCGAGCTCGACCACGCGGTCGGCGAGCTCGGCTTCAAGGCGATCATGATCAACGGGATCGTGCACCGCCCGATCGGCGGCGGCGCCGCGCGCGCCGACCGCAGCGTGCCGAACTGGGGCTCGGGCTCGAACCAGCGCCTCGACACGCTCGGGCTCGACAGCGAGCACGACTACGACCCGGTGTGGCGGCGCTGCCTCGAGCTCGGCGTCGCGCCGGCCTCGCACACGCCCGGCATGGGCTGGGGCAGCCGCCGCTCGGTCTCGAACTACATGTACAACCACATCGGGTCGTTCGGGGCGAGCATGGAGGCCCTGTGCAAGTCGCTCTTCCTCGGCGGCGTCACGCGGCGCTTCCCGGGCCTCGCGTTCGGCCTGCTCGAGGGCGGCGTCGCGTGGGCGGTGGCGCTCTACGCCGACCTGCTCTCGCACTGGGAGAAGCGCAACCGCGACGCGATCCGCCACCTCGACCCGGCGCGGATCGACGTGGAGCTGCTGCGGAAGCTCTTCTCCGAGTATGGCGACGCGCGCTTCCGCGCCGACCTCGACGGGCTCGCGCGCTCGTTCACCAAGCTCGAGCCCGAGCCGCCGACGCTCGACGAGTGGGCCGCGTGCGGAATCGAGCGCGCCGAGGACGTGCGCGACCTCTTCGTGCCGCACTTCTACTTCGGCTGCGAGGCCGACGACCCGACGGTCGCGTGGGCCTTCCGCTCGGACGTGAACCCGCTCGGCGCGCGGCTGCGCGCGATGTTCAGCTCGGACATGGGCCACTGGGACGTGCCGGACATGTCGGAGACGCTCGCCGAGGCCTGGGAGCTCGTCGATCGCGGCCTGCTCGACGAGGAGGCCTTCCGCGAGTTCACGTTCGCGAACCCGGTGCGCTTCTACACCAGCGCGAACCCCGACTTCTTCCGCGGCACGCGCTGCGAGCAGGCGGCGGCGCGCTTCGTCAGCGCCGAGGCCGACTGAGTGGGCGCGCTCGACGGGCGCGTCGCGATCGTCACCGGCGCGAGCCGCGGCATCGGCAAGGGCTGCGCGCTCGAGCTCGCCGCGGCCGGCGCGACGGTCTACCTGAGCGGCCGCAGCGTGCGCGAGGGCGACGCCGAGCTGCCGGGCACGGTCGGCGGCACCGCGGCCGAGATCGAGATGGAGGGCGGCCGAGCCGTCGCCGTGGCCTGCGACCACCGCAACGACGCCGCGGTCGAGGCGCTCTTCGAGCGCGTCGACCGCGAGCAGGGCCGGCTCGACGTGCTCGTGAACAATGCCTTCCTGATCCCGCGCGAGCTCACGGCCGGCCTGCCCTTCTGGGAGGCGCCGCTCTCGAACTGGGACGACATGATCGACGTGGGCACGCGCTCGGCCTACGTCGCGAGCGCGTTCGCGGCGCGGCGGATGGTGGCGCGCAAGAGCGGGCTGATCGCGAACGTCAGCTCCTCGGGCGCCGTGCGCTACGCGTGGCACGTGGCCTACGGCGTCGGCAAGGCCGCGCTCGACCGCTTCACCGCCGACGCCGCGCACGAGCTGCGCGACCACGGCGTCGCGGTGGTGTCGCTGTGGCCGGGCTTCGTCCTCACGGAGCGCATCGAGCGCTACCGCGACCGGCTGCCGGCGCTCGGCCACGTGAAGGGCGAGTCGCAGCGCTTCACCGGGCGCGCCGTCGCGGCGCTCGCCGCCGACCCCGACGTGCTGCGCCACAGCGGCCGCGCGCTCGCGTCGCGCGAGGTGGCCGAGCGCTACGGCTTCCGCGACGTCGACGGCGCGCTGCCCGACGGGCCGCTCGAGGAGCGGCCCGCGCCCACGGCCTAGGGCGAGCCCCACCGCGGGCGCGGACCGGCCTCACGCCTCCGGGGCCAGGCCCCGCTTCCAGCGCTCGACCCGCGCCAGCGCGCGCGGTCCGAAGCGCTCGACGAGCGACGCGGCGACGATCACCGCGACGCCGAGCAGCGCGAGGCTTCCCCAGCGGCTCCACTCGTAGAGCGCGATCGCGTGGCGCACGTGGACCGCGACGGCCGCGAGCGCGCCGGCGGCGCCGGCCACCTGGAGCGCGCGCGACTCGCGCAGCGTGCCCCACGCGAGCGCGCCGATCGATGCCGCGCCGGCGACGAGCGACGCCGCGACGCCGCGCTCGAACGCGAGATTCGCGACGCACGCGCCGGCGAAGCCGAGACCGGCGAGCGCGCGGAACTCGCGCCCCCAGCCCTCGTCGCCCGCGAGCAGCGACGCCGCGCCGAGCTGCAGCGCGAACGCGCCGGCCGCGACCGGCAGGCCGAGCCCGAGCGCCGGGCCCACGTGCAGCGCGTCGGCCAGCGCGAGCGCGGCCCATGCGGCCGGCACGACCGCGGCCCAGCGCGGCAGACCGCGCAGCGGCTCGGGCAGCGAGCGCGCGAGCGACCCGGCGAAGAGCGCCGCCGCGACGCCGTGCCACAGCACCGCGTGGAAGAGCGGTGAGAGCGCGTAGTGCAGCGCACTGCGCGCGACGAGCAGCGCGACGGGCGCGAGCACGAGCGTGCGCGCGAGCCCGCCCTCGAAGGTCGCCATCGCCGGGTCGCGGCGCAGCACGCGCAGCTCGAGCGCCGCGGCGGCCGCGAGTGCGAGGCCGGCGAGGACCGCGATCGCGTCGGGATCGCGCGTGGGCACGAAGAGCAGTGCGTTCGCCGCGACGAACGCGGCGGCGAGCAGGCCCATCTGCCGGCGCGCGAACGACCCGAGCGCGAGCACCGCGACCGGCACCGAGCACGCCAGCGCGACCGCTGCGGCGCCGAGTGCGGCGAGCGGCGACGGCGCCACCCAGGTGGCGTAGCCGGCGACGTCGACCGGGCCGGCGTCCCACGCGAGCTGCGAGTAGAGCAGCGCGCCGCCGACGCACGAGACGATCGGCAGCGACGCGCCGGCGAGGCCGAGGAAGGTGCGCGCGGCCTTGCCGTCGCGAGCGCCGAGCCCGCAGAAGAGGCCCGCCCCCGCGAGCGCGACCGTGTGCGCGAGCAGCGTCGCCGCGCGCCACAGATCGCTGCCCTGCTGCCAGTGCTGGACGAGGAAGGTCGAGAGCGCCGCGAGCAGTGCGAGCGAGCCGGCGCCGCGCAGCGCGCGCGACGTCGCGGCGAAGCGCGAGACTCCGGTGGTCACCGCGGTGGGCTCGGCCGGCGCGCGCGCGCCGTCTTGCGAGTACAGGGTCGGGTCGGTGATCGGGGCGCTCACGAAGCGTCCTCCTCGTTCGCGGCGGCTCCGGCGCGGAGCGCCGCCAGCTCGGCGCGCAGCTCGCTCTCCTCTTCCTGGCGGTCGAGCTCCGCGGCGAACGCGTCGGGCGGCTCTCCGCCGAGGCCGCCGGTGATCTCGCGCTCGGCGACGGCCATCTCCCAGCGCTCGAACACCTCGAAGGCCTCGAGGTCGGGCAGGGCCGAGGCGGCGTCGGCGCGCGACTCGCGCGTCGCCAGCAGGGGGTGGCGCTCGCGCATTCCGCGCAGCCGCTCCTCGACGGCCGCGACGTCGGCCGCGAGCGCGCGCTCGCCGCGCTCGTGCTCGCGCACGCGCGAGGCGAGCGACGCGACCGCGCGCTCTTCGGCCCGCCGCCGCCGCAGGCACTCGAGTGCCTGTGCCTCGTCGCGCTCGGCGAGCTGCGCGGCGCGCTCGCGCCAGCGCGACTCGGCGGTGCGCGCCGCGTCGAGGCGCTGGCGCAGCTGCTCGCCGTCGCGCGACACGCGCGCGAGGCGTACGCGCGCGCGGGCCGCCGCGCGCGCCGCCGCGCGCAGCGTGCTCGCGGCGACGGCCTCGTGGTTCTCGATCCGGCCGACGATCGCGTCGACCTGGGCGACGAGGCCCGAAGTCCAGATTCGCAGTCGTTGCATGGTGGGGACTCCCGCAAGTTGGGCGCTGGTGCGCTGGTCGGCGCGCCGCCATTGCAGCGGCCGTGCCGGCCCCGTTGCGGGACGGGAAAACGGCGGCAGCTCCGGGAGATGCGTCGGAAAGCGCATGCGGCGCGCGAGGCCGGAAGACCGACGCCGCTCGACATCCAGCGCGCTCGGCCGGGCACCGGGTGCCCGGCGCCGGGTCACGCGTCGCGGTCGTCCTCGAGTCGGCGGCGCTCGCGCAGCAGCATCGCGGCGTAGACCGCGAGCGTTCCGAGCGTGATCGCGTACGCGGCGAACGCGTAGCTCAAGCGCCCTCCCCCCGTGCTCCGGCCTCGGCGCGCCGGATCTCGACCTCCCAGCGCAGCGCGACGAGGTACGCAAACGCCGCGAACGCGGCGAGGTTCGCGACGAGGAAGGGCCAGCCCATGCCGTCGCCCAGGCTGCCGCGCCCGAGATTCTCGGGGTGCTGCGCGCGCCCGCCGCTGAGCTCGATCACGAAGTAGTTGAGGGGGATCAGCAGCGTGCCGGCCACGCCGTAGACGGCGGCGAAGCGCGCGGTGCGCTCGCTGCCCTCGGTGAAGCTGCGCAACAGGAGATACGCGAGGTAGACGAGCCACAGCAGCAGCGTCAGCGTCAGGCGGGGGTCCCAGGTCCACCAGTGACCCCAGGTGCCCTTCGCCCAGATCGGCCCGGTCACCATCATCAGCGTGCAGAACACGACGCCGACCTCGGCGCCGGCGACGGCGAGGTGGTCGTACAGCGCGCGCCCGCGCGCCAGGTAGAACGCGCCGCCGAGCGCCGTGAGGCCGAAGCCGAGGTACGCGCCGTACGCGAGGGGCGGGTGCACGTAGAGGATCTTCTGGATCACGCCCTGCGTCGTGTCGATCGGCGCCTCGACCACGAGCCAGGCCCATGCGGCGACGAGCGCCGCGACCGCCCAGCCGAGCGGGCGGCGCATGCGGTCGAGGCGCGCGAGCGCTGCGGTCGCGGGTGCGGACACGAGCGCAAGCTAGCCGAGCACCCCGGTGCGCGCCGGACGCCCGAGGCTCCGGATCCGCTACGCTCGCCGCCCCCGGACGGGCAACGAGGAGATCCCGATGAACCGCCACCTCCAGCGCACGGTCGCCGGCGCGCTCTGCGCCGCGTTCTCGATGGCCTGCACCACCAACCCCTTCACCGGCGAGCGTCAGGTCAGCAAGACCGCGATCGGCGCGGCGATCGGCGCCGCGAGCGGCGCGGCGATCGGCGCGCTGGCCGACCGCGAGAAGCGCGCGCGCGGCGCGCTGATCGGCGCCGGCGTCGGCGCGCTCGCCGGCGGCGCGGTCGGCGGCTACATGGACCTCCAGGAGAAGAAGCTGCGCGAGAAGCTCCAGGGCACCGGCGTCAGCGTCACGCGCGTCGGCGACGACATCTACCTGAACATGCCCGGCAACCTGACCTTCGCGACCGATCAGTCGGAGATCCGCTCGGGCTTCTTCGACGTGCTCGACTCGGTCGTGCTCGTGCTCGACGAGTACGACAAGACGATCATCGAGATCACCGGCCACACCGACAGCACCGGCTCGGACGCGTACAACCAGACGCTCTCCGAGAAGCGGGCCGCGAGCGTCGGCGCCTACTTCCGGTCGCGCGGGCTGATGGCCCAGCGCATCATCACCGAGGGCTTCGGCGAGCGCTTCCCGATCGCCGACAACTCGACCACCGCCGGCCGCGAGCAGAACCGCCGTGTCGAGCTGCGGCTGGTGCCGCTGCGGGCGTAGCCCGCAGCGCGCGGATCAGACGACGGCCGCGCCGAGCACGACCGCCGGCGAGACGCCGAAGGCCCCGACCGTCAGCGCCGCGTACGCGCGCATGAGGCCCTGCACCCACGGCCGCTGCGCGCGCCACTCGCCGTTGCGCACGCCGACCAGCCCCTCCGTGGGATGGAAGAAGGTCGCGAGCGCGACGAGACCGAACGCCCAGAGGACGACGGGCACGCTCGCAGCGAAGGCCGCCACGTGCCAGCGCGCGAGCGGATGGAGCCCGTGCGCGACCGCGGCGAGCGGCAGCGCGCCGGCGACGAACGAGCCGAGGCCCCACGCGAGCAGCAGCGTCCGGTGCGGGTGGAGCCGCAGCGCGGCCTGTCCGGCCGGCCCGAGCGCGCGGGCCGCCGGCGTTCGCTCGACTCCGATCCCGTGCATCGTCGGCATGGTCCTCGGATCGGCTCTCCGCGGGCGCGGCTTGACCGAGGCTACCGGCCGCCGCCGCGGCCCGCGAGCCTGGGCGTTTACCCCCCGTCCGACCTGCGGGAGAATCGCGGGGCATCCCGCGGGAAGGAGCGATTCTGCTCGAGACGCTGCGATCGGTGCTGCGCTTCCGCCGGCTCTCGCTCGACCCCGTCGAGCGCCGCCTCGCGCGCTGCGCGAACGTCGACGACCTGCGCCGCGCCGCGCGCCGGCGCCTGCCGCGCGGCGTGTTCGACTACGTCGACGGCGCCGCCGACGACGAGCGCACGGCCACGCGCAACGTCGAGGCCTTCGCGCGGCTCGAGTTCCGCCCGCGCGTGCTGCGCGACGTCTCCGACGTCGACCCCGGCGCGACGCTGCTCGGCCGCCGCTTGCCGCTGCCGCTCGTGCTCGCGCCGACCGGCTTCACGCGGATGGTCGATCCGGCGGGCGAGCTCGCGGTCGCGCGCGCGGCGGCGCGCGCGGGCGTCCCGTACGCGCTGTCGACGCTCGCGACGCGCTCGATCGAGGAGGTCGCGCGCGCGTGCTCTGGCCCGAAGTGGTTCCAGGTCTACGCGTGGCGCGACCGCGGGCTCGTCGAGGAGCTCGTGCAGCGCGCGGCCGCGGCCGGCTACGAGGCGCTGCTGCTGACCGTCGACACGGCGGTGCTCGGCCGCCGCGAGCGCGACGTGCGCCGCGGCTTCACGATCCCGCCGAAGCTCGGGCCCGAGACCCTGCTCGACGGCGCGCTCCACCCGGCCTGGACGCTCGCGTTCCTGCGCTCGGAGCCGATCGTGTTCGCGAACGTCGCCGGCCGCGGCGTCGGCGACGGCAGCGACCCGGTGTCGCTCGCCGACTACATCAACACCCAGTTCGACCCGGCGCTCGGCTGGCGCGACGTCGAGTGGCTGCGCTCGGTCTGGGACGGCCCGATCGTGCTGAAGGGCGTGCAGAGCGTCGCCGACGCCGAGCTCGCCGCGAGCGCCGGCGTCGACGCGATCGCGCTCTCGAACCACGGCGGCCGCCAGCTCGACGGCGCGCCGCCGCCGCTCGAGCTGCTCGAGGCGGTCGCCGAGCGGGTCGGCGACGGCCTCGAGCTGATCTGCGACGGCGGCGTGCGCCGCGGCAGCGACCTCGTGAAGGCGCGCGCGCTCGGCGCGCGCGCGTGCATGGCCGGCCGCGTGTACCACTCCGCGCTCGGCGCCGGCGGCGAGCGCGGCGTCGACCGGCTGCTCGGCTGGCTCGACGCCGACGTGCGGCGCACGCTCGCGCTGATCGGCTGCCGCAGCGTCGACGACGTGACACGCGAATACGTCGCGTGGCGCGACGCGGACGGCCTATCGTGACGCGAGAACGGAACGAACCAGCGAAGGAGGACGAAGCATGGGAATCCTGTCGTGGATCATCCTCGGTCTGATCGTCGGCGTGCTGGCGAAGTGGATCATGCCCGGCAAGGACCCGGGCGGCCTCGTGATCACGGTCCTGATCGGCATCGCGGGCGCCTTCGTCGGCGGATTCATCGCGACGCGGCTCGGCGTCGGCGACGTCACCGGCTTCAACCTCGGCAGCCTCGCGATCGCGACCGGCGGCGCGCTGCTGCTGCTGTGGGGGCACCGCCAGATCCGGGGGCGCTGAGGGCCACGGCCAGAGTTTTGGTGGGCCGTCAGGGGCTCGAACCCTGGACCCTCGGATTAAAAGTCCGGTGCTCTACCA